>WGBH01000027.1 GCA_015494435.1 Thiotrichaceae bacterium
GTTTTTCAGATAAACAATTTCCAAATCAAAGGAGAGAAAGCTTCAGCTTTTTCATTATCAAGATGAAATTTAATAAATGAATGTCTATATATAAGATATAAAAAACCACTCTATAACAATAGCTTCACCAAAATTCATAAATAATCAACACCTTCGCCAATCGTAATTTCTAAGGTAGATAAACGATTGCGCATCCAACAAAATCAACAGGTTGTGGTGGATGCATTGCACTTATCCACCCTACAGTTTAGATTTAGTGAGGATATTGACAGCATTAACCAATTATCATGCCAATCATTCCGTTAAGGAGTATTGGCATAGTATATTTCACCCCCTACATGGCTAAATCATACAGGGAAATAGAATTTCCAACACTGCGTTCCCAAATTAGAATTTGGGAACGAGACACGCTGGAGCAATGGGAACGAAACAAATCTAATGTTTTTCATAGTAACTACTACAAGGCTTATATGTATCAAGCAATTTAATTGTTCCATCAGGCATTTTTTCTCTTCTCCCCAGAGGATCAGGCTCCCCTATCTGATCACAAGAAGGCGTTGTTGCTCTAATATTAATGTAATAAGTTGCTCCCTTTGGAATATAACAGGCAGTTGAAGGTAAATTATCTTTTAATTGTTCATATCTTTTCTCACTAAGCAGGGATATATCAAAACTACGTAAAGTATTTCGAGTATGAACACAGCCTTCACCAAAAGTAGAGGCATTCATTTGTCCAGGGTTTCCAGAAAGTGTAACATCATAAGTTGCCTGCTGAACATTACTCCTTCCAACCACATTAGCTCTAAACTGATAACCAATTGTACTTCCTACTATTTTTTTCTCTCTAACCGCATAAACTTCATTGGTTTTCGCTCCGGGCAACCAATCCCCCGCTCTACTACATAAATACTCTAGCTTACCATTGGCACATCCAGGAATTGAAAGACCAGCATCAAGTGTGTAGACTTTAAAGCCCTCAGGGCTTCCTCCTGTATTAGCATATAAATCTTGCGATGTTTTATTAGAGCCAAAATTATATGGATCGGGTAACCAACCTTCTGTCGAAGTTATTGACTCGTCTTTACATTCTACAAATGAATAACCATTAGGAGGAAAATCATCATTGCCACAGGTAGCTGTTATAGAGTCAGAACAATTAGTCTTACTTTTATAAAATGTTTTTGTTGTACCTTCTGAATATGAAGTGCCTGCAAATGAACAATTCGTATTTTGAGCCCCCCCTGAAATAGTCGTATTAACACAAGCTTGATAGTTATTTAATATTATTTCCATCTCACCTGATTCTGATATTGTCAAATTTTTATAATTACAGGATACATTAGCAGAACTATTGGAATCTTTTATAAGCACCCCTTTAGCTACTGCTATAAGAGGTAAGGTGAAAAGTATCGAGGACACGAGACAAGACTTCATAGTTACTGAAAATTTACTTCCATTATTTTTCATTGATTAACCCCATTTATATGTACGATTAAAATTTTAATATTTAAAGTATATCAGGCAAAACAGAAAAAGGTCACTAAAAAGTGACCTTTCTTTATTTTAGCTATTATTTAAGACTCTATCTTAATTAATATTGTGGCTCTTCTCTGTCTGGCTCAATTTCCCAAGCAGGAGCTTCCATATAGGCTCTAATATCTCTTTTATAAGAATGGGCATTAGCAAAACCATAACTTGCTGCAGGATTACCTGCTTGTTTACGAGTTTCTAACCTTAAACCAATAACAGGTAATGATTCACCACCATTTCTACCAAACTCAAGCTGAGCCCAACCATAATCACCTGCCAATTTATCAAAAGATTTAGATAATTGAGATCCCATTACATTAGATAATGGTAGAGTCTCACCTGTCAACTCATCACTAAAGGTATTCATTGCTTTACCAAAACTAATGACATTGGTTTCATAACAGAATTGATTTGCTTGACCTGGAGGTGGCGCAGGAGAGAAATTAAGTCCACCAGGCGCAGTCAATTCCCCTTCTTCACGATCCCATAATCGCATAGTTACATCGAAACAAGACCTGCCATTTAAATTTTCATTAAATGCTTCTCCATTAACAGAAGCTCTATCAAATGGGGCTACAGGGGCACTTTCACCAGGAAGTCCTGCCTGATCTGTATTGGATGCATTATCCACATAATAACGTTTTGTTGGTAATGTAACCACCCAGTCTGTTTTCGAATCACCCGCTACATTATAGTCATTTACAATCGCTGCACGCTGAAATAATACACTAACAGCATCAATAGGACGACCAAAACCAATACCATAAGAGGCTGTTGCCTGAGATGCACTCACCGTTTGCAACTGAGCAGATGCTCCAGGAGTATCATCTATCCAAGAAGCTTCTGCAGGCGAAGCTCCTGATAAATTAGGAAGTGTATTATCAGGTTTATTGATAGTATTCTTGGGATTGTCACTATCTTTTCCCTTGAATTGACCAAATTCTGTTGGGTTATAAAAGTTTGCCATAACCGTTGGGTCATAACCCATTGCAATGCCATTTGCAGGATTAATTAAAATGGCACGTCCTTTTAGAACATTATTTGGCTCATGAAATTCCCCACCAGCTACATTAAGGTTTTCAGTACCATCAGCATTAAATTGCTCTATAAATATTCTTTTTCCTTTCAGCATATTAGTAGAAGGGGGGTTACTCCAATTAATAAACTCCTTCACAAAAACACTACAATCTTTCGGAATACCTTCGTTATTATTTCCGGCAACAGTAGAATGCTTTACCGCTTCAGCTATTGTTAGCATTTTATGCTCTGGATCATAAAGATCATTATTTTCTTTTTTAGCAACACCCATTACAAAAACAGTAAAGTAACCTTCTTTAGTGCGATCAAGTGATGGAGCACCTCCATCTGCATTCTGTCCCGTATATGCTAGATTAGTAAAATCAACTCCCTTAAGAGCATCACTTCTATCTGTATCTTTATGGGTTAATGCAGGAGCAGTACAACTTTTATCTGAAGTAACAACTCTTGCAGCACCCGTACCTTCAGGGTCAGGAATAACCGCAGCAGTCCATACATCATTTGGCGATAATGCAACAATAAAGTCACGTGCATCACGGCTATTTACCCCTTCGTGCCAACGAACCTTAACCAAAATAGTACGTTCACTCGTATTGGTAATGTTAAAATAAGACTGCCATCCACCACGTGTAGTGTAATAAGGGAATACTAATACTTCACCGATACCGTCTTGTGCAATATTAATTGCTTGGACTGAAGTCGAGGTTCCCATCATAACCCCACCTGTCATTGCAGCTGCAAGTGCTAATGATAGACTAGCTGTTTTAGTTTTTTGTTTAAGCTTAAACATAAATTTGTTTACTCCTTATCGAGAAAAATCATTGAATAACAGTAGGTTAATTTTCTACTGTATGCATTATACCACACTGTATTGATTACACCATCAGATTATTCCTTAATTTAAGAGAAAATTAATCCAATGCTAATTAAAAACAGCCAATATTCATTATCTGATGTATCAAAATCAGTTTATATAGAAAAACTTCAAGGCTATATAAACCCGACCCCAAAGATGCAGAAGATTTTACGTCATGCTTAAGTGTTGTGTCAACTACCATCCGTTATGGAGAGACGAGTTTTGTCGCATAATAGTATAAAATGTTGCAAAATACATACAAACACAAACGATAGGGTGTTAAGGCTACTCCAAGAAAATAAATGCACAAATTATAGATATTCACTTATTAAATACCATCTTGATGATGAAAAAGCTGAGGCTTTCACTCCTTTGAGCAGGAAATTATTTATCTGAAAAACTATAGCTAATTCAAAGATTATATTTATAGAAAGATTGCTCTCTCTAGGGCTTCCCTACGGGCTTAATGAGGTTTCCCACGGGACTGCGTTATGGGACTTAGCGACTAGGCTGTCGAACCCCCTCCCTAATTTACATTAAATCTCCCCGATTTTTGGATTTTATTTTTATTGACATTGAAGAGTGCTTGTCGTCTTTTTCGTATCGTGTAAGGGATATTATCCTCTTCCCATTTCTTCAAATCATATTGAGAGGCTTGTCTTAATGCTTCGTTGATGACATCACTATTTAACGTTCCACAAAGTGCGGGGATAAGTAATGCGCTACGA
>WGBH01000028.1 GCA_015494435.1 Thiotrichaceae bacterium
AGACGAAAGTCGGTCATAGTGATCCGGTGGTTCTGTGTGGAAGGACCATCGCTCAAAGGATAAAAGGTACGCCGGGGATAACAGGCTGATCTCCCCCAAGAGCTCACATCGACGGGGAGGTTTGGCACCTCGATGTCGGCTCATCACATCCTGGGGCTGAAGCAGGTCCCAAGGGTATGGCTGTTCGCCATTTAAAGTGGTACGCGAGCTGGGTTCAGAACGTCGTGAGACAGTTCGGTCCCTATCTGCCATGGGCGTTAGAATATTGAGGAAAGCTGCTCCTAGTACGAGAGGACCGGAGTGGACGAACCTCTGGTGTACCGGTTGTCACGCCAGTGGCATAGCCGGGTAGCTAAGTTCGGACAGGATAACCGCTGAAAGCATCTAAGCGGGAAGCCCCTTCCAAGATGAGTATTCTCTGTGGACTTGATCCACCTAAAGGGCTGTTGAAGACGACGACGTTGATAGGCATCATGTTGAAGCGCAGTAATGTGTGAAGCTAAGATGTACTAATTGCCCGTGAGGCTTGATTCTATAACCTTAAGCGGTTTGTTGAGAGAAAATTTAGGCTAGATACAACGCCATAAAAATAGAAATTTACTACAATCCTAAGCATTTGATCGTGCTGATAACGATTTCCTAAGCATACATAGTTAAAGGATGATTAATTATCAGCATAATGATCAAGCCAGTTTTCCTGGTGACCATAGAGACATTGAACCACCTGACTCCATCTCGAACTCAGAAGTGAAAAGTGTCATCGCCGATGATAGTGTGGGAGTTCCCATGTGAAAGTAGGTCATCACCAGGTTGTTATTTTAAGAAGTCCCTGTGACAGAAATGTTGCAGGGGCTTTTTTTTATGGAATTAAAGAAAAAGGAATTTAAGTTAATTGTTTTAAATTTGTGCTGATTTCATTGATATGTATCAAGCCTTTTAAAGGATGAGTTTGATATAAAAAGGGGGGGGATTGTAGTATAGAAATATAGCAGTATTTGTAGTTAGAGATAGAGGTTATTAGGTGCTATATATCCTTATTGGGATATGTATACAATGCTATTATGAGCATTTTCTTTTATATCTTTTTACTGTATTCTTCCACTGAATTTTAGTATATGTAGCAATCATTTTGTTTGATTTTTAACATATTCTATACAAAATTACTTAAACTTCCTTGAGGACTTGAGATGGTGCATAGTGCAGTAGGCTCTAACGAGCAATATAACTATGATATCGTGAAGAAATTTGCGATTGCTGCGTTAATATGGGGTGTTGCTGGTATGACAACTGGCGTTTGGATCGCATCAGAACTAACGTGGCCATTTTTAAACTTTGATATTGCTAATATTACATTTGGTCGTTTGCGACCAGTGCATACCAGTGGTGTTATCTTTGGCTTTGGTGGTAATGCATTATTTGCAACCTCCTACTACGTTGTGCAGCGTACTTGTCAAACTAGATTATGGGGGGGTAATTTTTTTCCTAATTTCACCTTTTGGGGATGGAATATCGCCATTTTGGTGGCAGGTATTGGTTATACCTTTGGTATTACTCAAGGTCGTGAATATGCAGAGCCAGAGTGGTACGTTGATTTAGCGATTGCAGTGGTTTGGGTAGCCTACTTCCTTATTTTTACAATGACAATCATGCGTCGTAATCAACCACATATCTATGTTGCCAACTGGTTTTATATGGCCTTTATTTTAGCAACAGCATTGCTTCACATCTTTAATAACCTTGCAATGCCTGTCAGCTTAACAGGGGCGAAGTCGTATAGTTTATTTGCTGGTGCTCAAGATGCGATGACGCAGTGGTGGTATGGTCATAATGCGGTAGGGTTCTTCCTCACAGCAGCTTTCTTAGGAATGATGTATTACTTTGTTCCTAAACAAGCAGGTCGTCCTGTTTACTCTTATCGTCTTTCAATCGTTCATTTCTGGGCATTAAGCTTTATGTATATGTGGGTTGGTACTCATCATTTGCATTGGACGGCAATTCCTGATTGGACTTCATCATTAGCGGCCGCTTTTTCAATTTTACTCTTGATGCCTTCATGGGGCGGAATGATCAACGGTATTATGACATTGTCAGGAGCATGGGATAAGTTACGTACTGATCCCATTATGATGTTTATGATTACCGCGCTTTCTTTCTATGGTATGTCTACTTTTGAAGGGCCAATGATGGCACTTAAATCAGTGAATGCACTCTCTCACTATACAGATTGGACGGTTGGACATGTACATTCAGGTGCATTAGGTTGGGTTGCAATGATCACTTTTGGTTCTTTCTATCATATGATTCCACGACTTTGGAATACAAAAATATACAGTGTAGGACTGATCAAAATTCACTTCTTCCTAGCAACGATTGGAACACTTCTTTATATCACTAGTATGTGGGTATCAGGAATTGGTCAAGGTATGCAATTACGTGAATTTGATGAATTTGGTAACTTAGCGAATACCTTTATCTCTACGGTTGAATTTATGCATTATCCGTTAATGGCACGTGCAATTGGTGGAATGTTCTTTGTTTCGGGCATATTGTTGATGGTCTACAATGTTTACATGACAGTTCGTGGTGCTAAGCAAGAAGATCAAGCCACAGCAACTGCTATTTCACAAGCATAAGGATTAGGAGATCATAAAATGTTAAAACATGAAAGTATTGAAACTAATACGGGTCTGCTTATAGTCTTAGTGTTAGTTGCTATTGGTATTGGTGGTCTAGTAGAAATAGTTCCTCTTTTTTATATTGATGGAACAGTGGAAGAGGTAAAAACGGCAGATGGTAAAGATGCCATTCGACCTTATACACCATTGGAATTACGTGGTCGTGATATTTACATTAGAGAAGGTTGTTATGTCTGTCATTCACAAATGATTCGACCTTTTAGAGATGAAGCATTACGTTATGGGCATTATTCACTGGCAGCAGAATCTCAGTATGATCATCCATTTCAGTGGGGATCAATGCGACGTGGACCTGATTTAGCACGAGTAGGTAAGAAATACTCTAATGGATGGCATGTAAAGCATCTTACGCGACCAAGATCGGTCGTTCCAACTTCTGTTATGCCTAATTATCCGTGGTTGATAAAAAATGATTTGAGTTATGGTGATGTGAAAGAGCGGATGCTAGCATTAAAGAAAGTGGGAGTTCCTTATTCTTTAACACAAGTTGAGTTTGATGCAAATGTCAAAAAATTTGGCAAGGAAGTTGCTGAAAAATTGGATATAAGTAAAGCAGATGAAAATCTGATGGCGCAAGCTAAGTCAATGAATACTGACGGTGATGCTAATCGTATTACAGAAATGGAGGCACTCGTTGCTTATTTGCAAGTGCTAGGTACGATGGTTGATTTTAAACAACATGATGAACATGACTTCATTAAGTTTAGATAAAAATCAAACTAAGCGCGTTAATAGGGTTGATAATAATCTAGGAGAGCGGTATGTATGACATTTTTATGTGGTTTACTGATCTTGGTAATAGCAAAATTGCAGCTCTATTAATATTCTTCCCGATTTTTGTTGGTATTATTTTGTATGTTTATACCAATAAAAAACGCAGCAAAAGATTGGAATCTTATAAATATATTCCGTTTGATGATGATCAAGATGAGGTTCCAAGCAAGAAAAATTAAAGTTTTATAGTAACTTTAGTGTTTCTTCCTTACTTAAAAAAGGTAAAAAATAATGGCTGAAAAAGATCCGATTACAGGTGCAGAAACAACGGGGCACGTTTGGGATGACACCTTGCAAGAATTTAATAACCCCCTCCCACGTTGGTGGCTTTGGGCGTTTTATGGAACAATTATTTTTGCACTTATTTACTGGACAATTTATCCGTCGTGGCCAATAGGCAAATCTTATTTAAAAGGTATTGGTAATACAATTACCTATAAAACTGATGCAGGAGAAGAGGTAACAACTCACTGGAATACTCGTGCTTTATTGCAATATGAAATGCAAAATGGAGAAGCTGCTGTAGCACAAAAGGCTGAATTAAAAAAGATTGACGCCGCTAGCTATGAAGAGATTGCAAAAGATGCGGATATGCAAGCGTTTGTACAATCATTCGGTAAAGGCATTTTTGGTGATTATTGTGCAGCTTGTCATCGAACAGGTGGGGTTGGTGTTATTGGTTCTTATCCTAATCTAACTGATGATGCATGGCTTTGGGGTGGTGAAGCGACTGATATAGAAAACACCATTAAAAATGGTCATATTGGTAATATGCCTGCTCATAAAGGAGTGCTTTCTGAAACTGAAATTACGGAGCTTGGAAACTATGTGTTAAGCCTTTCTAAAGAACCTTCTGATGCTGCATTAGCAAGAAAAGGTAAGGCACTTTTTGAAGGCAAAGGTTCTTGTTTTGCTTGTCATACTAAAAAAGCAACAGGGATGAAGGCATTGGGTTCTGCTAATTTAACGGATCAGATTTGGACAATTGCTGATGTGAAAGGTCAAAAATCTGCTGAAGCTGAACTCACTGCGGTTAAGTCTGTTATTTCAAATGGTGTGAAACGTCAGATGCCAGCTTGGAAATCACGTCTTGATGAGACACAAATTAAGGTATTAGTAGCTTATATTCGTTCACTTAGTAGTAAATAAGAGTATAGTTTCTAATACTATTTCTTTATTGAAGTGATAAAAAAGCACGAGCGGTTACCTGTTCGTGCTTTTTTTTTAAATCGCCAGCAAAACCTAGGATAGCTGTATTGCGTTTTATTAAGGAATTTTTATACAACTAAACCTACGATGTATTGCATACTCTTATGATAAATCAAAACAGAGGTAATAACTATTATGCAAGAAAGTCCCATTCAGTTTGTAGAATACAGTGAAGTAATACATCCACGTTCTATAAAAGGTCGATTTCGTAACTTAAAATCTTATATTTTAGTGCTTGCTTATGCAGTATTTTTCTTACTTCCCTGGTTGCGTTGGGAACGTCCTATTGGTTCTGATCAAGCGGTTATTTTTGATTTAGCTACTTTACGCTTCTATATTTTTGATTTTGTGGTGCATCCACAAGATATTTATTGGCTTTCCATTTTATTATTTTTTGCCGCTGTTTTTCTCTTTTTTGTTACTACCTTAGCTGGGCGGGTTTTTTGTGGCTATTTTTGTTTTCAAACCTTGTGGACAGATGCCTATCGTTGGATAGAACATACGATTCAAGGTGATCGCATTAAACGTATACGCCTCGATAAGCAAGCATGGAATAAAGAAAAGATTTTTAAAAAAGGGCTAACGCATTTCTTCTGGCTCTTGTTATCTTTTCTAACAGGTTTAAGTTTTGTTCTTTACTGGGGGGATGCTTTTGAGCTCTCTGCACGTTTTTTTATGGGTACAGCACCAGCGGCTGCCTATATCACTACTTTGATTCTCACTGCAAGTACCTATCTTGCTGCTGGATTTGCACAGGATGCAATTTGTCGCCATGTTTGTCCTTATTCTCGCTTTCAAAGTGCTATGTTTGATGAGAATACCTTAATTGTTTCTTATGATTATATTCGTGGTGAGGCAAAAGAAGGACGTGCAAAGCCTATAAAAGATCTTAAAAAATTAGAGGTACGTCAAGAAAAGGGCGTAGGTGATTGTGTTGACTGTGGTTTATGTGTTCAAGTTTGTCCAATGGGAATTGATATTCGTGATGGTTTACAAATAGATTGCATTCATTGTGCATTATGTATTGATGCCTGTGACAAGATTATGGATGCGCGGGGTTGGGATAAAGGCTTAATTAAATATACCTCTGATAATAATTTGCACGGAAAAAAGAATAAATATGTCAATGTACGTTCAGTGGGTTATGGTATAGCATCATTGCTTGCGCTTGTTATTTTGTATCTTAGTGTCACAGGAAGTGCGTTATTGAATGTTTCCGTTTCACAAACACGACAACCTCTCTTTGTTACGATGGGAGATGGAAGAATAAAAAATTCCTATCATTTTAGTTTTATTAATAAAACCAGTAAACCTGCCAAACTAGAATTATCATTAGAAAATCTTGAAGGTGCAAAAATTAGTTTGGGGGAAATCAAAACTATTAAGGTAAAGGCGGATGGGGCGTTAAGATTATTTGTTAAAGTATTTCGTCACCCTAATGAAAAAAATGTACAGCGCAATATACCTTTCCGCTTTAAAGTTGTGCCCATTGAAGGCGATTTAAAAGAAACCGTTTTTATTGATTCGCAGTTTATTACCCGTTAATTTTTCGAGTTTGTAGATATATGAATAATATTAATTTGCTTTACACATTAGGTTTAGGAACGTTGCTAGCCTTTATTTTATTTTTTAGCTTCTATTTTGCTTTAAAGTGGGAAGGTAAAAAAGCAGCCTTTCTTACTATTATGATTATGTGGCTATTATATTTTCCTCTTGCTTATTTGTTTTGGCCTGGGATTGATGTTTTTGCGATCCATTTTGTCTTTTACACCATGACAGGTTACGGTCTAGGGATCGTGACTAATGTACGTTCAACGCGTATGAGGTTAGAAGGGGAGGCAACACAAGGGGGGTGGTTTCACTGGGCGCCTGCATTAATTGTCACTTTCTTTTTGCTGCTGACACTTCAAGAAGCAAATTTAATCACCAAAGCCTCTGCTTATAAGCCGGGTATTGTGATGCAGGATTTTCGTGAAAAAGAAAATCAATACAATGACTATCAAAAGCAGTTAGCCAAACAAGAGCAACGTGGTTGGGAGATCACAGGTGGCTGGGATAACTTACCTTTACGCAATGTGAGTAAGCCTTTTGTTATAAAAGCGACGGATAAAATGGGAAATGCTATTACGAAGGCGAAAGTTACCTTAGCACTTTTGAGTACTGCTGATACCGACAAAGATATGCATCTGGAGTTGCCTGAAACAAGCGAAGGTGTCTATGCCAAGGATATTACACTACCAGTTTATGGTGAGTGGTCAATATTGGTAACGGTTACAAAAGGTGATGATGTGCATGTTATTAAAGGACAAATTGAAATTGAGCCTGAAGTTAAATCTAAGACAACAGAAGGTTAAAATAACAACCTATAGTTTTTCAGATAAATAATTTTTTGATAAAAGGAGTGAAAGCTTCAGCTTTTTGGTTATCAAGATGAAATTTAATAAGTGAACGTCTGTATGAAAGAATGTTTCCACTGTGGTCTCCCTATCCCCCAAGGCTTTAATCATTCTGTCATTATCAATAATGAAGCGCGTGCTATGTGCTGTATTGGTTGTGAATCCGTTGCTAAAGCGATTGTTGAAAATAAGTTAGAAAACTTCTACAGCTTTAGGACTGATAAATCAAATAAAGTAGAAGATTTAGTGCCTGAAGCATTACGTCAATTAAGTGTTTATGATGATGATGCATTGCAAAAATCCTTTGTTCGTCAAATAGATAATGGCTCAAGTATCGCAATACGTGAAGCATCTCTAATCCTTGAAGGTATTGTTTGTGCCGCCTGTGTCTGGTTGAATGAGCATCATATTAAGCAACTTGAAGGGGTTGTTGAATTCCGCATTAATTACAGTACCCACCGTGCCAGCCTGAAATGGGATAATAGCAAAATCCAGCTGAGCGAAATCCTCAAAGAAATAAGCAATATTGGCTACCATGCCCATCCTTTTGATCCAGGGCGTATGGAGATACTGCAAAAAGAAGAAAAATCAAAAGCATTACGTCGTATAGCGGTTGCGGGTGTCGGTATGATGCAAGCAATGATGGTTGCGATTGCGCTGTATATTGGTGCAGATTCCGATATGGATGCCAATATGACCCAGTTATTGCGTTGGATGAGTTTGCTGATTGTCACTCCCGTTGTATTTTATTCCGCACGTATTTTCTTTATCTCTGCATGGCGAGACTTAAAGCGCCGACAATTAGGCATGGATGTTCCTGTTGCTATTGCCATTGCGGCTGCTTATTTTGCTAGTTTCTGGGCAACCGTAACCCAAACAGGTGAGGTTTATTTTGATTCGGTTGCCATGTTTACTTTCTTTTTGCTGGTTGGGCGTTTTTTGGAGATGGGCGCACGGCATAAATCAGGGCAAGTTGCAGATGAACTCATTCGCTTAACCCCTGTGACTGCAACCAAAATTGAAGACAATCAGTATAGATTAGTTGCGGTGAATGAATTAGAACTTGGAGATAAATTACTGGTAAAGCCAGGTGAAATTATTCCTGCTGACGGGGTTGTAATAGAAGGACAAAGCAGTGTCAATGAATCCTTATTAACAGGTGAAAGCCTTCCCATCAGTAAAAAAATAAATGATCCTGTGACAGGTGGAACGCATAATATTGAAAGTCCACTCACTATGCAGGTGGATAAACTAGGAGATAGCACCGTCTTGTCTTCCATTGTGCGTCTGCTAGAACGGGCTCAAAGTGAAAAACCAAGCCTAGCTCGTTTTGCTGATCGTTTTGCAACAGGGTTTGTGGGCGTGATGTTAATGATCGCTCTTAGTGTCTTTGGTTTTTGGTGGTTTTATGAACCTGCTAATGCATTCTGGGTTACGCTTTCTGTTTTAGTTGTCACCTGTCCTTGTGCTTTATCTCTAGCAACGCCTGCCGCACTCACCACTGCAACAGGCGTCTTAACTGAAAAAGGAATACTCACTACACGCGGTCATGCGCTAGAAACCTTGGCAAAAGTCAGCCATATTTTCTTTGATAAAACAGGTACATTAACCCACGGCAATCTGGTTGTTAGTGAAGTGCAGCAATTAGGAGTATTATCAGTAGATCAGTGTAAACGATTAGCCGCTGGTTTAGAAACGGCATCAGAACATCCGATTGCTAAAGCATTACTATCTGATATTGATGATCTCATCCCTTTCAAAAAAGTAAAAGTAGAATCGGGCAAAGGAGTTGAAGGATACTTTGAAAATAGTCTATACCGTATTGGAACAGAAAGTTATGTCAGTGAAATAGCAGGAGGATTGAAACTAGAAAATAGAATTGAAAATAGAATTAAAGGGCAGGGCAATAGTTATATTTACCTAGGAAAACAATCAAACACGAATGAAAATTCACACTGGTTAGCAATCTTTAAACTAGAAGATGAAATTAGAGCTGAAGCCATAGAAGCGATTAGTGAGCTAAAAGAAATGGGAATTAATATCACCCTCTTAAGTGGTGATAAACAAAATGTGGTTGATAATATCGCGGCAACACTCTGCATACAGCAGGCAATAGGTGAATTATTACCAGCGCAAAAACTAGAATATTTGCAAAAAAGCCAGCAACAAGGTGAAATCGTTGCCATGATAGGTGATGGTGTAAACGATGCGCCTGTCCTTGCAGGAGCGCAAGTGTCTATCGCAATGGGGAGCGGTTCGCAATTAGCGCAAGTCAGTGCCGATATGGTACTGCTGTCAGAAAAACTAACCCTGCTACCTGATGCAATTAAAACAGCCAGAGAAATGCAAGGTATTATCAGACAAAATTTTATATGGGCAATTGCTTACAATCTACTTGCTATACCGTTAGCCGCCAGCGCCATGCTTGCACCGTGGATGGCAGCGCTTGGTATGTCATTTAGCTCATTGATTGTGGTATTTAATGCATTAAGATTGCGAAAGTAAGTCAACAACCCCTCAGCTAAAAACAGAGGGTTTTCTTGCCACCGATTCTATAAAAAAAGGGCATCCTTCATTCCCCAGTTAACACTTTATGGATAAAAAGATGAAAAGTGCCTCTATAGCACAATAATACTCTAATTTGCTATAAACTAGAGTACTTTTAGCTGGGCATAGCAACCCACACAGAGGCACTTTAACAATGATAGCAAAAAACGCAATTACCTGAGGAAATATATTCCTTTCCAAGCGCACCTAAGTTTATACGTCGTCAAGATTTAACGCTTGAAATCCGTTCAGCACTTGCCATTGAAGCTTATCAGTCTCAGCAAGGCAGTGTTTGGGGTGCTATTACCCAGTTATCCCAGCAG
>WGBH01000029.1 GCA_015494435.1 Thiotrichaceae bacterium
AACGATGAAGTTTAGATTTATAGATTTTCTTATACTATTTTATAGATATTTGTAGGTTTTTCTTGTCGGATGCACTAAAGGGATTATTTTAAAAAATCACGGAAAATACTTTAGAAAATAGCCATTATTTCTTACTACATGAACATATTTAGATTTTTCCGTTATATCTTCAAGTTTATTACGCAAGCGGCTGATATGTACATCAATGCGTCGGTCTAATGGGTGGTAATCTTTCACGCCAATGGCTTCATTTAACGCTTCCCGAGTCACTATTTCCCCATAATTTTCACATAATATGGAAAAAAGATGCTTTTCATTCTCTGTTAAATGCAGATATCTTTGACCATTGTGCAATTTTTTAGAATTAAAATCATAACAATAGGAACCAAAACTGAATTTATCTCCCTTTTTCTCTTCCGTATCAGAATGATGCAACCGCATCATAATTTCTACTCTTAAAAGCAATTCTTCTGTATCAAATGGTTTACTAATATAATCTACAGCACCAGAACCTAACGCAAAAAGTCGATCTTTCTTTTTATTTTCTCCCGTCAACATAATCACAGGGATCAAGGGGTACTTTTTTGCAAGCCATTCCAACCAATAAAAACCATTTTTTCCTGACATTATAACATCAAGCAATATAAGGTTAGGTTTTTTCTTGGTTGAAGCAAAATAAGACTTTAGATATTCCCCTCCCTCAAGTTGATCACAAAGATAATTTTTTTTCTCAAAAAAAGAAGTGAGATAGGTTTGAAGTAATGCATCATCGTCAATGATTAAGAGCTTTTTTTGGTTCATTGTCAGAGTTTGTGATTTCGTTGACGTGAATGTAACATGTTTAAGCTATTAATGTCATTGATAATTAGTGAGTTAGCTAAGCTTCTCTAATTAGGGATTGCTCTATCCGCTGGTATCGTTTAATGATTGAATAGAGCCTGTATTAATAGATGCTTTGCTCCTTACCAAACGTACACTGCCATTATAATATTTGAGATTTTCCTCGTCAGTCCCTGAGTCAAAATCCAATGACCAAGCATATTCCTCTTTATTATAAAACGTTGATGAGCTCCAGTATCTCGTAGGTGAAGTGTTAGGAAAGACCTTATTATTAATTCTCGGTTTAAGACAAACATTGTCTGTTGTCGATAACCAGCTCGACTTTTCAATAAGGGTTTCTTTTTGATCACAATAAACAAGAGATCGCAACTCATCGATAGTAGGTAAACGCCAATCATTATAACCTGCAAAACTTACATTTTTAAAACGCCTAACCGCATTATCCCATGTATATTGACGCACCATACCTTTTCCACAGGCAATGGTTCGTTGCCCTTCGCTGTATTTTTTCCACATTAAATTAGTATTGCAATCGGTAATCGTGTCATCTTGATTATCAATATATTTGCCAGTCTGCTTATCTGTATCAGATTGAATGATTGTTCTAATCGTTTCTAATAAATGTTGATAGCTCATCTCCGTTCGATCACCTTTCCAATTTTGCAATGCTTCTGTTGGAAGTGTTGCATAAGGCATAGGAGGAACAACCTGCTCACATAAAACAGGAATCAATACTTTCTTTTCCATCGCTTTTAACGCCTCTGATTGAACCCAAAAAGATTGGACAGAGGCATGAGACCAAACCGTAATAACACATTTATTGTTATTAATGCTATTTTCAATCCTGTTTGAAACATCTTCCGTGGTTAAATCATTTTGATCCCAACGTACACTGTAACCTTCAGAGCCTAATGCTTTTGCTAGCATTCCAACCCAAGGTCTATCGACACTGCTATAATTAATAAATATATCATTCATTTGTTTGGAAGTCCTTTGGATTTAATAGATGAATATCTATATCAAGTCTTACTATCTTTAGCAAATAATTATTACAAATAACTTGATACGCTTAATATCAAAAGAACCTTTTGTTTTTCTAAGTGTAAAAAAACACATCATACGCTCATTTGTTTATTGATCAATCCTAACAGGCAACTTGCAATTCTAGTTCAATCCAGTATAAGAGTCAGTCGATTAAATATTTTCAAATCATTTAAAATAACGCAAACAATCATCTGCACAACTTACATTATGAACAAAACAAAACAATTAAAAGAATTGCTCAAACAACGTATTCTCATTCTCGATGGCGCAATGGGAACCATGATTCAACGACGAAAATTAGAGGAGGCAGATTATCGTGGAGAGCGTTTTGCAGATTATCATCTGTTGATTAAAGGCAATAATGATTTATTAGCCATTACCCAACCTGATGTGATTCGTGAAATTCATGAACAATATCTCGAAGCAGGTGCGGATATTGTAGAAACTAATACCTTTAATGCCACTCGAGTCAGTCTGTCTGACTATGAGATGGAGGATATTGCTTATGAAATAAATACAGCTGCGGCTAAATTAGCCCGTGAAGCGGCAGATAAATTTAGTACCGCTGATAAGCCCCGTTTTGTTGCAGGTGTGTTAGGACCAACAAGTAAGACCTGTAGTATGTCGCCTGATGTGAATGATCCTGGTTTTCGTGCCATTACTTTTGATGATCTAGTAGAGGACTACAGTGCCTCTGCGCGTGGTTTAATTGAAGGTGGAGCAGATATTATTTTAATCGAAACTATTTTTGACACTTTGAATGCAAAAGCGGCTATTTTTGCGGTGAAAACGGTGTTTGAAGAAGATAATATTGAATTGCCGATTATGATCTCTGGCACTATCACCGATGCATCAGGGCGTACCCTTTCAGGTCAAACGACCGAAGCATTCTATAATGCACTGATCCATGCTGAACCTATATCTATTGGTCTGAACTGTGCATTAGGTCCTGATATGTTGCGTCAATACGTGCAAGAACTATCACGCATTAGTAAAACGCATGTCTCTGCCCATCCCAATGCAGGTTTGCCGAATGAGTTTGGTGAATATGATTTAGATGCTGTGGAAATGGCTACCTATATTAAAGAATGGGCAGACAGTGGTTATTTAAATATTGTTGGTGGTTGTTGTGGATCAAGCCCACTACATATCAAAGCCATTGCAAAAGCAATGCAAGATGCCACTCCGCGCAAATTACCTAATTTACCCGTGGAATGTCGTTTATCAGGGCTAGAACCATTTAATATAGGTGCTAATAGCTTATTTACTAATGTAGGTGAGCGCACTAATGTGACAGGTTCTGCGCGTTTTAAACGCTTAATAAAAGAGGAAGATTACGATACTGCACTGGAAGTTGCTAAAGAACAAGTTGAAAATGGTGCGCAAATTATTGATATTAATATGGATGAGGCAATGCTCGAATCTAAAGAAGCAATGGTACGCTTCTTAAATTTGATGGCTGCCGAGCCAGATATTGCACGTGTTCCTGTGATGGTCGATTCCTCAAAATGGGAAATTATTGAAGCAGGTTTAAAATGCATTCAAGGTAAAGGCATTGTGAATTCTATTTCAATGAAAGAAGGGATGGAGAATTTTATTCGTCAAGCGACGTTAATTAAACGCTATGGTGCAGCCGCGGTAGTGATGGCATTTGATGAAGATGGTCAAGCCGATACGAAAGCACGTAAAATTGAAATTTGTACCCGTGCTTATCAAATACTGACGGAAAAAGTCGGTTTTCCGCCTGAAGATATTATTTTTGATCCGAATATCTTTGCCATTGCCACAGGCATTGAAGAACATAATAACTACGCAGTTGATTTTATTGAAGCCACGCGTGAAATCAAAGCAACCTTGCCTTATTGTAAAATTTCAGGGGGGGTCTCTAACGTCTCCTTCTCCTATCGTGGCAATAACCCTGTGCGTGAAGCGATTCATTCTGTCTTTCTTTATTATGCAGTACAAGCGGGGATGGATATGGGAATTGTCAATGCAGGACAATTAGCGGTTTACGATGATCTCCCTAAAAAATTACGGGAGGCGGTAGAGGATGTGGTGTTAAATCGTCACAAGGATGCAACTGAAAACCTTACCGATATGGCACCTGATTATGTTGGCGATGGCAAACAAGTAGCAAATACAACCAATTTAGAATGGCGCAAATTACCTGTCGGAGAACGTTTAACTCATGCATTAGTTAAAGGTATTGATACCTTTATTGATGCCGATACCGAGGAAGCATTAGGCGAATTAAAACGCCCCATTCACGTCATTGAAGGGCCGTTAATGGATGGTATGAATGTTGTTGGTGACCTTTTTGGTGCAGGTAAGATGTTTTTACCACAGGTGGTTAAATCTGCCCGTGTAATGAAAAAATCAGTAGCATGGTTAGAGCCTTTTTTACTTGCTGAAAAAGAAACGTGTGAGGTCAAAAATAGTGGCAAAATTTTAATGGCAACGGTCAAAGGCGACGTGCATGATATTGGTAAAAATATCGTCGGTATTGTATTGCAATGTAATAGCTATGAAGTGATTGATATGGGGGTAATGGTACCTGCTGAGACTATTTTACAAAAAGCACGTGAAGAAAACGTTGATATTATTGGGCTTTCAGGGCTAATTACGCCCTCATTGGATGAAATGGTCAATGTTGCCAAAGAAATGGAGCGTCAAGACTTTAAAATACCTTTATTAATTGGTGGTGCAACGACGTCTAAAATACACACAGCGGTAAAAATTGATCCGCAATATCACGGCTCCATCGTTTATGTGCCTGATGCCTCGCGAGCTGTGGGCGTTGCAGGAAACTTATTATCAGATAAAACCAAACAAAGCTATCATCAAGAAATCAAAGATGAATACGATGCAATGCGAATTAAACGTGCTAGTCATCAGCGTCAAAAGAAAACTGCTAGTTTAAAACAGGCACGAGAAAATAAAGTAAAGATCGACTGGTCAAGCTATGAAGCGATTAAACCCGCCCTCTTTAATGCGAATATTGATTTACCCAATGGGGTGAAGTACCACAGAGAACAACTTAAAAATGGCGGTGTCATAGCGCAATTTGATCACTATCCCTTAGCAGAGTTAGTGGATAGCTTTGACTGGACACCGTTTTTCCGTAGTTGGGAATTAGCAGGACGTTATCCTGCTATTTTGACCGATAAAGTGGTCGGAGAGGAAGCTAGCAAGCTATTTGTTGATGCCAAAGCGATGCTAAAAATGATAATCTCTGAAAATTGGCTCACAGCAAAAGCGGTATTAGGATTTTTCCCTGCCAATAGTGATGGCGATGATATTAAACTCTACACCGATGAATCACGCACTCAAAGCCACACCACTTTGCATCATATTCGCCAACAAATGGATCGTAATAAACAACAACCTAATTTTTGCTTAGCTGATTTTATCGCCCCCGAAGGTGTGCAACCAGATTGGATTGGTAGTTTTGCAGTCTGTGCAGGTTTTGGTATTGAACAGCGTGTAAAAGGTTTCCAAAAAGAACATGATGATTACAACGCTATTCTACTCGAAGCACTGGCAGACCGTTTTGCCGAAGCCATGGCAGAAAAAATGCACGAACTTACACGTAAAACCCTATGGGGCTATAGTGCAGAAGAGAAGCTAGATAATAATGAAATTATCAAAGAAAAATATCAAGGTATTCGTCCTGCTCCTGGTTATCCTGCCTGTCCTGAACATAGCGAAAAAGGCACACTTTGGGAACTGCTTCAACCCAATCAACGCATCGGTTTAAATATCACCGAATCCTATGCCATGTGGCCAGCCGCCGCTGTTTCAGGCTGGTACTTTGCCCATCCTGAAAGTCGTTTCTTTGGTACAGGTAAAATCCAACGTGATCAAGTAGAAGACTATGCTAGACGCAAAGGTTGGACGATTGAAAAAGCTGAAAAATGGTTGCGATCTGTTTTAGGATACGATACTTAGAAACTATCATATAAAAAAATCAAACCACTCAATCAGGACTTGTAACAAAAAAGCCCAGATAAAATCTGGGCTTTTTAATGTTTAAGCTTTACTAAGCTCTACCTTTATTTACGTGCGCCTGGACCATTCCATTTTAACCCATTGCTCATAATAGCCTGAAAGTATTCAAGTGCTTTGTATTCATCACTTTGTGCTTTAAAAGGCTTTGCTCTGACATTTTTATTACAACCACTATAGCGACGATGCAGTGTGCCCATTGATCCCCATTTAGAACGGTAGACAGGGAAGTGTGAAGGATGTCCTAATGCTGGACTTAATCTATCTGCACGAATAAAGTTTCCAGAGTTATAAACATGGCAATCAGCACAGGCCATATTTAATTGACCGCGTTTGGCATAGAAAAAGTTTTTTCCCTTATTGTACCATGCTAATTCTTTGTCTGAACTTGGCATTTTTACAGCAATCGTTTTTCCACGACCTTGGTAAGCAATATAGGCAGACACATCTGCTATCTTACCTTTTTTCCACTTAAAAGGTTTTTCACCATTATCAGTACGACATTTATTAATATCACCTTCTAGGGTAACAATGGTGTCGGTTTTGTCATCATAGTGTGGGTATTTAGCACGAATAGCTGACACATCCCCTTTGAAGCAATCTTTAAATCCTTTACCATTAGCAAACGGCTTATTCCATAATTCTTCACCATTTTCAACCGCTAATTCATAAGGGGGGAATTCTTCAATCTCAACCCATTGTTTGCGTGAAGCTGCATCAATAGCGTAGATTCCATTGATATAGTCATCAAATTTTGTATCTTTAAACTTTTTAGTAAAATATCCTTGAAAAGCCTTCACATCATCAGCGGGAGAAGCTTGTGTAGCGGTAAACGGCATTAAGCTAAATGCCAACGCAGCGATTGTTGCTGTCATTGTTATTTTCATAAATTCACTCCTTTTAATTGTCTGAAAATAAGTCCCAAATAGTTTTATTTGAGAATTATTAACAAACAGGGGGGTACTTACTTAACGGTTTTTTCCGCTTCGCCAGTATTTCCTTGATTATCTTTCCAGCTTAACTTAATTTTATCACCTGATTTACCAGCATAATTAAAGGAAAGATAAGGGTTTTTTGAAACACTTCCAGACCAATCAGCGGTTAATAAGGTTTTATCATTTGCACTAACAATGACTTCATTGATGTAATGTGCAGGGATCTTCTCACCTGTTTTTTTATCCTTACGGTGACCTGTTTCCATTGGATGAGAGACAATTGCTTTAATATTGACTTTCCCATCTTTTAGTTTTGCTTTTAATCGCGTTTTGAATTTTTTAGCCATTTTTCCTATCTCCTATTGCTTAACCGCCACAACCGCCCTTGGTTACTTTGACTGCCTTCTTATTCGTATAATATTTATCACCTGCTTTTACAACGGCAATAACATCCCCAGTTTTACCTACTTTGAAGCGACATTTAACCGCAGGGTCAACACTCTCACTTAATTTAAACTTTGCAGAATAAACGGTTGGATTATTAGAAATAAAGACAAAAATATCTTCAGCACCTTCGATGCTTGTTTTTACTTCAACGGGTACAACGGCTGCATTTTCAGCTAAATCAGGTGCGACTACCGTTACTTTGTCAGAGTCTTCTGCTTTAATCCCCAAGGCTTTTAGTGCATCATCCATTGATGTTGCAGCAAATGGATCAGTTACTTTTGCTGTATCTGCATCTTCAGCAAATGCCATATTAGGTGCTAGTAAACTACCACCAACTGTTGCGCCTGTTACACCAGCGGCAAGAGAGCCCTTTAAAAATGTTCTACGTTTCATTTATTTCTCCTGTTCCACGTATTGTTTATAATTTTGAATTACAGACTATGTATATAAGCTGCAATTTTATCTATTTCGCCCGAAGTTAAAATCCCATGTGGTTTAAATGGTGGCATGATAGTATTTGGATTCTTAACACGTGCATCTGAAATTTGTGCTTTCAGTGTCTTAATATCAGGGAATCGTGCTTTCATTGCTACCAAGGGAGGGGCTATATTACCAGCCATATCACCACCTGCGATTAGATGGCAAGCTAAACAGTTGCCTTTTTTCTTATCAAAAGCAAGTTTTTTGCCTTGTTCTAAATCTGAGCCACCACCTGCAACCACTGAAGCTGAAAATCCAACCGCACTGACCACTGCAACTGCTGACATTGTAACCAATAACTTGCGAAAAAGTTTCCGCATCTTTATACCTCCTAGAATATAAAATTTTTGAAATTAGCAAGAAAAAACGTGTTGTAACTTGATTTATTATGGTATACACGTTTTTTATAGATTATCTATAATCGCGAGCATAGCGTATTAAATCTAGCTTAGCAAAATATTGATATAATTTTACAATAAATTAAAATACAACTCTATTTATGAATAACTTGTGTTATTAGCTAATAGCCTTTTAGCGCTTTATAATTAGTTATTATTAGTCTAGGTATAAACCCCAATAGTGATGATTAATATTATTGATTAAGGTTTTTTTTCCATTTTTTTGCTTTGCGTAATAAACGTTGCAAAGCTTGTAATTCAATGGCTGAAACATGCGGTAATTTCATTGCCTGAAGGATTTGTGAAATAGCAACGTCGTATTGGCCAATACGAATATTTCGTTCCGCAACGGCCTGATAAGCAAAACCGATTAGCCCTAGTTGAGTGGCAATTTGTTGCTTTACTTCAAAATAAGTCAGGCTAGATTGTTCTGATAAAACAATATGATTTACTAATGACCATGCTTGTTGCGTTTGTCCTAAACCGAGATAAGCATTAGACAAAGGAATAATCAATGCATTTTCTCCAGAATAAAGCTGTACCAGTGGTTTTAATAGTCTTACTACAGCCTGATATTTTCTTTGTAACAATAATGCCTTAGCAATTAATAAGGCTTCCGATTTTTGTACGCTTTTAGTCCCCATTATTTTTAAGGTACTTGCAATATTTCCCCGTTGCAATAAGGCTGATGCTTTAGCATAGAGACGGACATTGTTGTTTATAGTGGAAGGTATATGAGCCTGCTTCCCTGTAGCACGACTCAATACACGAATTTTTTCACGTATATATTGGTAACTAAGGTCTTGCCTTTGTTTCTTAAAAACACCATATCTAGCCGCTGCAGAGCGAGCATCGCTAACACGCCTAATGGTCAAGGGATGACTGCGTAAATATTCATTAACATTACCTTCAGTGCTTGTAAACTCGCTCTCCAATTTCTTGAGAAATACAGGCATAGCAGTTGGGTTAAAATGGGAAGTTGCTAAAATACGTAATCCTACTCGATCCGCTTCCGATTCTGCTTCACGACTAAAAGATAAATCCTTATGTGCTTGTATTGCAAGCGCCCCTGTAATAATCGCCTGCCCTGCTTCTGTACTTTTACTACTGGCAATAATACCTGCCAAAATTGCAGCCCCCGTGCCTAACATATTATGTTTGGAATTTTCTATCATACGAGGAATATGGCGCTGTGTAATATGCGCTATTTCATGCGCGATGACTGCTGCTAATTCATCTTCTGAGTCAGTTTCTAAAATTAAGCCTGTATTAACAACAATCACGCCACCTAAAGTAGCAAAAGCATTCACCGCTTTATCTTTAACTACTAAAAAATAAAAGGGATTAGCAGAATGAGGAGCATGGGAGGATAGTCGATTTCCTAATGAGCGAATCCATGCAGAGATTTCAGGGTCTTCGATTACTGAGGCTGTTGAACGCATATCGCGTAATACCTGTAGACCTAGACGACGTTCTTTGGCATAACTTATTGCACCAATCGAAGCACTGCCAATATCAGGCAAATTGTAATCAGGTAGACTTAGGTCTAATTCAGCATTAACAGGCTCAAACAACAGTAGAGTAATAAATAATGAGGAAATAAAAGAAAAAGCGAATCGTGGGGTTATAATTTTTGTGAGCATAGACTAAGTTGTAATATAGAATGAGCAACTTGACAAATTAAAAAATACTAATATTTTCTATGGGTAAATAATAGTAGCACAATAAATAGCCTATGCTTATAATTCGTCTTATTATTTATGTTGATTATAAATATAACTTATAATGTTTGACATGGTTGTACTTTACCTGTATATTAGTATATAACTAGATGCTAATTTTAAAAAGGTAAATACTTATGTTTGGAGTTCAAGAACTGGATGCTGTTGACTTAAAACAGATGCTAGACAATGATACAGAAAAAAAAATCCGTCTGATTGATGTGCGTTCTCAGGGGGAATATGCGCGTGGTATTATAGAAGGTGGGGAGTTTCTTCCTTTGCACACTTTACCTGCAAGATACCATGAGTTTTCAGAAGAAGATAATCTTGTGTTTTATTGCGGTAGCGGTAATCGTTCCATACAAGCATGTAGATTTCTTGCACAAAATACCAATATAAAAGCCATTAATCTTCGGGGTGGATTGTTTAGCTGGTATCAAGCAGGGCTTGATATTGTTCGACCTAATATTTCATGGGCTTAAAGCAAATTACTTAATGCAACATACTCTTTGACGCTTAGGTTTTCAGGGCGCAAACCTGTGTCTATTCCAATCGCTTCAATTTGTTTGATTGTTAATAGTTTTTTGAGTGTGTTCCGCAAAGTTTTTCTACGCATTGAAAATGCCTGTGTAACCACTTGAGAAAATAATTTAATATCGTTTGCTTGATAGGGTTTTTGTTGCCACGGTTGTAGCCGTAGTACCGCTGAGTCTACTTTTGGGGGAGGGGAAAAAGCGGCTGGGCCGACATAAAATAAGTATTCTGTGTCACAATGATATTGCACCATAACAGAGAGGCGACCGTAAGTTTTATTACCAGGTTGAGCCGTAATTCGGTCAACTACCTCCTTTTGCAACATAAAATGCATATCTTGTATATGTGATGCAGATTCTAATAAATGAAAAATCAAAGGTGTGGAGATATTATAAGGCAGATTGCCCACAATACGCAGGGGCTGATTGTGGTTTAATAATTGCTTGAAATTAAATTTCAACGCATCAACATTATAAACCTTAAGCCTATCTCCTCCTTGTCGTTGCAGGTGTTGAATAACATCACGATCAATTTCAATTACCTCCATTGATCCAAGCTGTTCTAATAAGGGAAAAGTCAATGCTCCCATACCCGCACCAATTTCGATGATTTGTTGATCTTGTTTAGGATTGATAGATTGGATTAATGTTTGAATCACAGCAGGATCGTGCAAAAAATGCTGTCCAAAGCGTTTTTTAGTGCGGTATTTGTTTGACATAAATAATTTTACAATATTTCAAGGTATCGTCATGTGAACCGATTAGTTTTGCAAATTTTCCTATTGAATACATAATTATATTATATCATAATTTTATAGGAAATAGTAGATATATTGTAGCAGTTAATTAACCCTATGACAGGATTCACATGATGACATTCAGCTAATTAGCTATTTTTAATTCTACACGACGATTTAACGCTCTGCCTTCTCTACTTGCATTGTCAGCAATAGGGACTTCTTCTCCGTAACCCTTGGCGGTTATTTTAGTCGCATCAACCCCTTGGTAAATTAAATATTTCATCACCGTGGTCGCTCGTTGTTGCGAGAGTGTTTTATTACTTGCTGCAGCCCCTCTACTATCAGTGTGACCACCCACTTCAATATGAATATCAGGATGACGTTTTAAAATATTAGCCGCTTCATTTAGAATGGGCAAAGACTTTACGGTTAACTGTGCCGAGGCAGTTTTAAAATTAACACCTTTGAGGGTAATATTTTCATTTATAGAACAACCGAGCGTATTAACTTTAGTTCCAGAGGCTGTTGAAGAGCATAAATCTTTGCTATCACTGATGCCATCTTTATCCGTATCAGGCTCACAGCCTGTTTGACTGTCAATTTTACTTCCAATTATAGAGTTTGGACACTGGTCTTTACTATCGACGAGACCATCTTTATCGGAGTCAATCTCACACCCTTTCGCATCAATTTTTGCACCTTTAGGAGATGCAGGGCATTGATCCTTGCTATCAATAATACCGTCCTTATCGCTATCTAGCTGACATCCTTTCTCATCGACTTTAGCTTCATTAGGCGTATCAGCACATGCGTCTTTACTATCGACAACACCATCTTTGTCAGTATCTAGCTCACAACCTTTCTCATCGACTTTAGCGTCATTCGGTGTATCAGCACATGCGTCTTTACTATTGACAACACCATCTTTATCAGTATCGGCTTCACAGCCTTTTGCATCAACCTTAATACCTTCAGCAGTCGCAGCACATTGGTCTTTACTATCGACAATACCGTCTTTATCAGTATCGACTTCACAACCTTTTTCATCAACGTTGACCCCTTCAGTCGTAGCAGGACATTGATCTTTGCTATCCACAAGACCATCTTTATCCGTATCTACCTCACAGCCTTTTTCATCCACCTTAATGCCTTCAATCGTATTGGCACATTGGTCTTTGCTATCGGCAATACCATCTTTGTCAGTATCTAATTCACAACCATTATCACCCACCTTGATGGTTTCAAGAGTATCGGCACACTGATCTTTACTATCAACAATACCGTCTTTATCAGTATCTAATTCACAGCCTTTTGCATCAATTTTTAAGCCTTCACCTGTATTGGCACATTGGTCTTTACTATCCACAATACCATCCTTATCAGTATCTAGCTCACAGCCTTTTTCATCCACCTTAATGCCTTCAATCGTATTAGCACATTGATCTTTACTATCCACAATACCGTCTTTATCGCTATCGACTTCACAACCTTTTTCATCAACGGTAATGCCTTCAGGGCTTTCAGGACATTGATCTTTGCTATTGAAGACGTTATCTTTATCGTCATCCTCTTCACAGCCCGTCTCTAATACTTTCACTCCTTTAGCACTTGCAGGGCATTGATCTTTGCTATCTAAAATACCGTCATTATCACTGTCTTTTTCACAACCTGTTTCATCAACTGCAATACCCTCAGGGGTAAAGGCACATTTATCTTTATTATCGCTAATGCCATCTTTATCAATATCCCCAAGACAGCCCTGTGCATTAACATAAGTGCCTTCAGGGGTATTGGGGCATTTATCAGATGGATTAACTACACTGTCCTTATCATCGTCCGCTGTTGCTCCTGCGAACTGTTTTGATAGAGTAGCAAAAGCTTGAATTTTGTCTTGAAGTTTTGCTTGTAGCGTACTGTTATCTTTTGTTTTTATCGCTATTTGAGTATTTAAATTTTCAATATTAGAGGTAAGCTGTTGTCTGTCTCCAGAAAAGCGTTGCATTAACGTAATATTACCAAGAAGTGTTTCTTTTGCTTTGTTAAGCAGTTGGTTTTTGTTATTAATGAGGTTTTTACTATCATTAGTTACTTTACTAAATAACGTTTGTTGTCGTGTCAATTGAGTGCCTAAGTTGGCTAATTGATTGTTTCTTTCTGTATCTATTTTTATAAAACGATTCATTGTTGAAACATTATCAATCAGCGTTTCTTTTGCTTTATTCAATAATGTTTCTTTAGTGTTTATAATTGCTTCTTCATCATGCTTAATCGTATTGCAGAGTGTTTGTTGTTGACTCATTTGCTCGTTTAGCGCAATCAATTGTTCGTTTTGCTGTTCGTCACTACTAGCAAGGTGTTGCATGGCTGAAATATTACCTTGAAGAGTTTGCTTTGATTTATTAAGTAATTTATTTTTGCTCTCTAAAACTGTCTTATTAGTCTTTATTATCTGAGCAATTTGTTCTTTTTGTGCCGCAATCTTTGCTTTAAGTGCCACAATACGATTTTTAAGGCGTTCACCATCAGCACTAAGACTTGTTATGGTGCTGATATTAGCACTAATCGTTTGTTTTAGTATTTTCAATAACTCTGCATTAGTCTCAATCGCTTTATTATTGTTAACCAACTGTTTACCAGAGGTGGCCG
>WGBH01000030.1 GCA_015494435.1 Thiotrichaceae bacterium
ACCCAACACTTGCCTGCCACTATACCCTTCAACCCCCATCCGGTTGGGTTTAAGACTTGCCAACTGACTGATGCTACATTACACTTGACTCACTTTTAAGAACATGTGCCGTGCCCCGGCACACACAATCGCACACAATCGCATACACACTGACCCCAAGCACGACGCGGTTTGGCGACGGCTTTCAAGGTTCAAACTCATCAACCCTATCCAAGTTGGCAGGTAGATTCGCTTGGGTCAGGTGATGCGGGTCGTTATGCGTGGAATAATAAACAAAGTATACTCAAAGAATCACAATGGATGATAAGAATAATATCATAGTAAAACAACCACCTATTCTGTTTGATAAAACACAGACTATCATCAAAAACATACAATCAAAAATTGATGGAACATTTATATCTTATTGGAACAATCCAAAAGGATCTGTATGTCAGAATGACGTTATAGCATTTTATGAACTACTTGAACGTATAGGTAAAATTGATAGAATATATTTATTCATTAAATCTTCAGGTGGAACTGGTAGGGCTTCACTAAGAATAGTAAACTTGATTAGGCAGTATTGTAACGAACTAATTGCTCTTATTCCTCTTGAATGTGCTTCTGCCGCCACAATGATTACTTTAGGGGCAGATGAAATTCGTATGGGGCCAATGGCATATTTAACAGCTGTAGACACTTCTTTAACCCATGATCTCTCACCAATAGATAGAGATAACGATAGGGTAAGCGTTAACTTAGACGAATTGACACGAGTTATTAAACTTTGGAGAAACGAAAAAAATGATAATGACAACAATCCATACCAAGCTCTATTTAGCCATGTTCATCCTTTAGTCATAGGGGCCGTAGATCGTGCTGAATCATTATCTATTATGTTGTGCAAAGAATTGCTATCATATCATATAGATAACCAAGAAAAAGCTAACGAAATTGCAGCTACTCTTAATTCCAAGTACCCTTCACATAGCTATCCCATTCTTCTTAGAGAGGCAGAAAGAATTGGTCTCAATGTTAGAAAAATGGAAAAAGAGATGAATTCTCTTTTACTTGATTTGAACTCTCTTTATAGCGAAATGGGCCAAAGAGCGACTACTGATTTTAATGAATATAGCGCGCATGGAAATGAAATATTAAATATTCTCGAAACCAATAATCTTCAAGTCTATTACCAAGAAGATAAAGATTGGTTTTATAGAAATAAGGAGCGAAGGTGGATAACAATGAACGATAATAGTAGCTGGAGAAAAATTGTCTCAATAAATAGTAAAACTAAAGAATCTATTCTACATATTGCTTAATGTCGTCCCGATAAAAATAATAAAATTAAGTTAAAGGATAGGATAAACCATAATGAAATTTCGCATAACAACCGCATTCACACTGACCGCAAACCCTGGCCGGTTTTGGTAACCCATTGCTTCGATCAGGATTCATCATTTATCAAACTTCATTGCCTCGCAGTTTGCGGCAGGTGATGCGGGACGTTCGCTTTAGGAAAATTCACATTCCCCAAAATATAGTTGACAAACAATCGCGTTGCAACCATAATGGAACCATAGTGAATTTGAGAGCATTTCAAAAAATTATTCCTTGCAACAAAGAGGGAATCAAAAGAAAAGTTTTCAATGTATCCATAATAGTAAGGAGGTTTGCATGGCGACAATAACTGTAAAAAATATTCCAGATAGAGCATACGACATATTAAAACAACTTGCTGCTTCGCACCGTAGAAGCATAAATAGCGAGATAATTTATCTAGTAGAAAAATTTACTGGTAGCTCAAAATATACTCCTGAAGAGCACTTATTTATGGCAAGACAAATTAGGAATAAAACAAAAAAAGTTATTTCAGTAGATGAAATCTCAGACGCAATCAATGAAGGCCGTTCATGATAGTAGTCGACACAAATATAATCACATATTTCTACCTAAAAACTGATTTATCCGAATTGGCAGAGAATCTTTACAAAAAGGAATCAGACTGGGTTGTTCCAATGCTATGGCGTAGTGAATTTAGAAATGTTCTTACTACCTTTATAAAAAGGGAATTCATATCGCTAAATGATGGTATTCAAATATTAGAGTTGTCTGAAGCATTATTTGCTGAAAAAGAATATGAAATCAATTCAGTACAAGTGTTAAACTTGGCATATACAAGTGGTTGCTCAGCTTACGATTGCGAATTTGTAAGCTTGGCAGAGAATTTAAATATTTCCTTGGTTACAATCTGTCTCTTATACACATCT
>WGBH01000031.1 GCA_015494435.1 Thiotrichaceae bacterium
GAAGCCTGCATATGACTCGATAACATCGGCTCTTGCTTACTTGCAGAAACAAACACCACAGAACCCGCAACGGCTGCAAAAGTTACCGCATAAATAGCTTTTTTTAACATTATAAACCCCTTAATTAATTGTTTTTATTTTTATAATTCTTTGCACATTTACCACAAAATCGCACAAAATTAAGTAAAATCACATGCAGATAATTAAACACCTCCACACATTAATTTGTATAAATAGTAAACAAACAATACTGAATAGTTTATTAACACTATTGCTTAAACACATATTTCAGATTAATGGTTAATCAGTATTTTGCTCAATTAAATGACGAATGGCTACAATATAAGCTAAAACAAGAATATTAGAACTTACTTATATTTATAGATATTGATATACTAGGCTATTCAATAACTATTATTGTGTGTCGCTATGAGAAAGTTAAACAACAGCTTAATGCTAACAACCATCACAACCCTATTTTCTACTGCAATACTTCTGTCCTCAGTAAGTTATGCACAACCATTAAATCAAATAAGGGCTTTTCTTGCTCCAACATCTCAACAAGAGACTGACTTCCCCTCTGAGCAACAGATACAACAAGCTTTATTAATTCCCACCACAGAACAAAAATCCTCCTTTGCACCACTAGAACAAAAACCCCAAGTCTTTATCAATCAGTTTACAACCCCTGATGTACCACGGGTAAAACAAAACACTGCACCAACTCAAGGATTTAATAATACCCCTAATAATGACATCACAATGCCACAACAATATAAAGCAACAAATAGGGGTTATAGCGGCTATCAACAGCAAACAATGAGATTTCCTGCCGCTCCTCGCCCATTAAATAAAACGAATAACTTTGAACCAAACAACAATAACAACCCTTTTTCTTTTCCTAATACCTTTCCTATGATGCCTTTTCCGAATAATAATGGCACTAATATAAACAATGGATTCCCTTTTATATCTAATAGTAATAGTCATAAGAAGAAAGCATGGGGCGATAAACGCAATATCTGGCCTGATTTTTATACTGATTTTACAGATACAGCATGGGATCAAGCAATCAGCAGCCCACGTCAATTAGGACGTATGCCAGGTGGCTGGCGCTTCCCTTATATCAGCACCCCTGATCCTGTTACCGTTTCTGATGCAATCACCAATCAATTCCCCCCTATTGCAGAAAAAGCAGGTCATATCGCTGATATTTCCAAATGGGGTGTTTTTGACGGACAATAAATGCTTAGAAGCTTCTCAGGCAAACAAAACCTAAAAGGTGACAATAATTGTCGCCTTTTTTCATCCAACATTCCTTTTTTTTAAATCCCTCCCCCACTGCTTCCTTAGTGCTCATATTTCTTGTAGAATAAGAAACCAAGAGAGAGAATCCAGTTTAAAATAATATAGTTACAAAACATTTATACAAAAGCATTCTTCAAGGAAATTTCAAGTAATAATTATCCCCATATTGCGCTGATTTTTTGTTTCTGATTGAAATATCTCAAGAGACACATAGTTGTTCTACACAACAATTGAGATGATTCAAACAAAGACAAAAGGGCAAGTAAGATTGGTATAATCATTGCTTAAAACCTCCCAACTGCCTTTGTTAAAAATAATAATAATGAAATAACCCATTGTAACTATGCCATCCACCAATCAAATGACTTAGGGGTTAATAGTGGTAAGAAATAAAATATTAAATGTATCTAGTGGAATACTCTTTTTAGCATTACTTGGAGGGTGTAGTAGTAATCAACCTATTAAACCACCTGAACAAGTTGCCATACAACAGCCCGTAACGACACCCGTTGTACGCACTAAAGTGGTTCGTAAAAGAATCGTTACCAAACGTGTCGCACCTCGTGTCATTACTAGAAAACCTATAAAACAAAAAGTAGTGCGTCGGTTTGTAAACACCCAAAAAACATCACAACAACGTATAGCCCAGCAAAGAGCAATACAAAAAAGAGCCTCTCAACAATGGGCAGCCCAGCAAAGAGCCGCAAAGAAACGGCAACAAAACCGTTATTTAGCACAACGCAAAATGGTTAGACAAACACCTAAAAGACATTACCCACCAAGAAAGCAGTATATTGCAAAAAGAGCACCTCAAAGAGTGTATAAACGAGCGTATAAACGAGTATACACAAGACCTAGAGCAGCCATTCGTCAATATCAATCACCACGCCGCCTACCCATACGACCAGCACAAATACAACAAGTACAAATACAACAACCACAACTGCGTAAAGCTTCATTGACAGGTGACTTTGCAGGCAACCCTGCCACATATCGTTTTATTGATAAAATGGTCTCACGATATGGCTTTAATCGTGACTATTTGAATGCTGTATTAAGCAATGCTCAGGCAACTAGCTGGATGCGTAAAATGGCAGCTAAAGATGAACGCCCGAAAATTAAAAGAAAAAATAAAAAGCGGCATAGAACCCCAAGCTGGACACGCTATCGCAGTCACTTCCTCACGGCACGCCATATAAATGCGGGAGTCGCTTTTTATCATAAAAATCGCCAAGCTCTAGAACGTGCAGAACGACAATTCGGTGTGCCAAAAGAATACATTATGGGCATTATGGGAGTAGAAACCATCTTCGGTGGTAATGTCGGTAAAAATCGCGCCATTGATGCTTTAGCTACCATGGCATTTATGAATCAACGACGCGGGCATTATTTTGAAAGTGAGCTAGAAAGTTATTTACTAATGACACGTAATGCACATTTAAATCCACTTATCCCTAAAGCATCTTATGCAGGGGCACTGGGTTTATGCCAATTTATGCCTAGTAATATCAAGAAATACGGCGTCGATTTTGATGGTGATGGCGGTGTAAACCTATGGAAACCAGCCGATGCCATCGCAAGTATTGCAAAATACTTTAGCCGACACGGCTGGAGAACAGGCGAAATGGTCGCCGTCCCCGCCCGAAGCAATAGTAAACGCTATCGCTCACTCAAAACAGGCTATAAACACACCTACCGCCCTTCACGTCTATCAAGAAAAGGAATCACCACAAGATATCAGCACAATATGAGAGGTTCACTCAGTTTAATTAAACTAAAAACCTATGGCGGTGATGAGTTATGGCTAGGTGGTAAAAACTTCTATGTCATCACACGCTACAATCACAGTACCCACTATGCAATGGCAGTGCATCAATTAGCTCAAGCAATAAAAAACCGCATTGAACCAAATGGTGTTGGTCCTAGAAGACTTATTAACCCAAGAATAGCGCCTACTAAAAAACACTCAATC
>WGBH01000032.1 GCA_015494435.1 Thiotrichaceae bacterium
CTTTTAAACCTGTAGAAATATAAGGATGTGTTTTTGCATCAACATCTGGATTCACTCGAATAGAAATAGTTGCTACTTTATTAATAGTTCCTGCAACCTCATTAAGACGATTTAACTCCGCTTCAGACTCAATATTAAAACAGCGAATGCCAACTTCTAATGCACGAAGCATTTCATCTTGCCGTTTACCCACACCTGAAAAAACCACTTTTGAAGGATCTCCACCTGCAACTAAAACACGTTCTAACTCTCCTACTGAAACAATATCAAAACCTGAGCCTAAGCGTGCAAAGAGATTTAAAATAGCAATATTTGAACAGGCTTTAACAGAATAGCAAATCAAATGCGGATGACCGCCAAAAGCATTATTAAACGCATGCCAATGACGATCTAGTGTCTTTTTAGAATAGATATAACAAGGTGTACCGTACTGCATTGCGATTTGTTGCACTGAAACATCTTCAGCAAATAATTGATTATTTTTGTAGTGGAAGTAATCCATGATGATTAAACTCGGTAGGAAGGGTTATGATTAGGAAGTTTCAAGTAATGAATTTACCCCTATTGCGCTGATTTTTTGTTTCTGATTGGAGTATCCCAAGAGGCGCATAGTTATTCTACGCAACGATTGAGAGGATTCAAGCAGGGACAAAAGGGCAAGTAAGATGGGTAAATTCATTATTTGGAACTTCCTTAGCTTGCAATGTTAGGAATTTCAGTCTTTAGTCTTTGTTATTTTAGAAGGTTTATCAGGGAGGTAAAGATCCCCCTTATTGCCACAGGCACTTAATAGACTAATCACAAAGAAAAAGGTAATAATGATAAAAAACAGCCAGTTGCCCCAACAAGTATTTTTAAATAACGAAGGTTTCATACTGATCTCTCTAGCAAATAACAAAAGAGACAGTATAAAGGGCATTCATAATGCTTTCTTCCTATATTTGTTAACCATACAATAAAAAAAAATTATATTTTTAGGAACTTTTTCTAATTGTTCAGCTCTGAGCCTCTGTGCAGTGATTTATAATGACCTGCGCCTCTATAGGGATTACGCGTAATAACCCCTACCATCAGCAAGACTCAAAGGTTACACTCAAACTTCTTCTAGCTCTCTTCCGCCTAAGATTCTTGCTGTTTTAGCCTGTAAGATATAAAGAAAAAACAACTAATAAAAATAATTAAAATATCAAAAGGAATCAATATGAAAGCGAATCTTAATCATTTGTTTTTTATTACCATTTTATCCACAACAATGGTCGCTTGTAGCACCAGTCCTGTTACAGATAGCCCTACGACAATAGCTGGTTATAACAATACTAATACTACAAGTACCAACACCAGTACCAATACCAATACCAACACCAGTAATACAGATGGATACACTTACTCTGGAGGTAATAGCAATATTAATTCAGAAGTAGACTATAGCAATAGCAATAATATTCCAGAAGTAAGCTATAGCAATGATACAAGCTATACAACAGACACTGTGAATGTAACAGAAAACTCAAGTCAAAAAGGATTTGTTGTACAGTTGACTGCAAGTATTAGTCAGGCAAAAACGGATAGAATAAAAAATGCTTTTGTAGCAGATGGTTATCCCGTTATTCAGAATAGTATTCAACGTAACGGGCAAACATTATATCGAGTTCAAATTGGCCCATACGGCACTAAAGCAGAAGCGAGAAGAGTATTTAATGCTCTAAAAATCCGCTACCGACACAATCCCTATGTAAAATCTTCTTTTATAAACGAAAACAAATAAAAACGAATATGAATAAAAGACCTTACTGCTTAAAAAGCACTGAGGTCTTTTGTTTGTAGATGCATGTTCTTTAATGCCTCTAGCTTCTAGTGATTAATTATTCCACGAATTTAGCGCCAAATTAAAGATGACTTACAGGTTATCACTGTTAAAATGCAGTATTTTCCGCTCCCAAAAATCATATACTATCGCATACAGATAGATTAGGTTGATTCGCTCTCCGTTAATATCTATGACTAGCGCGTAACTGGAGTCCTGAAGGAGCGGTCACTCGACTACATACACATAGCAAAGCTAACTCCTCCGAGGCACAAGGTCTGCCCCATCACTGACAGGACATTATGTGCAGCATTTATGCCTGCATGAGAAACCTCCTCACTGATGTAATAAAACTTATCGCCTACCCATTTACGCCTAAAGAACAACAGGCA
>WGBH01000033.1 GCA_015494435.1 Thiotrichaceae bacterium
CTGTGCTTGTTTTGATAAAGAGATTAATGAAGATTTAGTCAAACAAATCGCCAAGCGTGAACCACTACGCGCCGTATTCCGCGATGCGGGTTATGGTTCTGATAGTACAAAAATCAATATTAAACAAATCTTTAAACTGGTTTCACCACATACCGAAGTAAAGGCAATTTAATGGAGCTGCTTTTAAACCACGAAGTATTTATAGGGAAACCACTAAACACACTAAATACACGAAAAAAGAAATTATTTGGCGAAGCCAACCCCACTTTCGTGTCATTCGTGTGTTTCGTGGTTTATAAAATGACTAAAAAGTGGGGGGGTGTACTTTTAAAAGCACTTTATATTAACCACCCCCCCTGTTTTTCGCTGTTTTGTAATTTAATAGGAAAATCACGAAATACACTAAATATACTAAAAAAGAAATTATTTGGCGAAGCCAACCCCACTTTCGTGTTATTCGTGTGTTTAGTGGTTTATAAAATAACCAAAAAGTGGGGGGGTGTACTTAATATCTTCCTTGTAGATAGCCTATTTAGGAGGTGTTATGGGTAATTCTCTCGATAAGATAACCATTAAAGGCTTTAAGTCTATTAAAAGTCTGGAAAATTTTAAAGTTAAGAAACTGAATATCATTGTTGGTGCAAATGGGGCAGGTAAAAGTAACTTTATATCTTTCTTTAAAATGATGCGGGCATTGATAGATGGCAATTTAAATCGTTATGTACGGGATAGTGGTGGTGCTAGTGACCTCTTGTTTAAAGGTAAGAAAAAAACAAAAAAAATGGTGTTTGAAACACGATTCGGATGTCGTGGTTTCCGTTTTAAGTTAGTGGCAACACCAGATGATAGTTGTGCGATTGAAGATGAGGCTCGGTATTATAGCCATGGAACTACGGGTTGGTGGGAACTTGGTGATAATAATAAAGGCAAGTCACGCATGGTTTCAGAAGTAAAAAAAGGGAGCTCTGATTCAAGTTATTCAAAGCCTATTTATGATGCGATCTCTTCATGGCAGATTTATCATTTTCATGATACGAGTTCATCGGCGGGTATGCGTAATTATGAAATTATTCAGGATAATAAAGTCTTGCGAACCGATGCTTCTAATATTGGAGCTTATTTATATAAACTAAAATGCAAACATAAGACAGAGTACAAAGAAATTATTGATGCAGTCAGGCTTGTCACTCCTTTTTTTGATAAATTTATTTTAGAACCAACGGAGAGAGGCGAAAAAGAAAAAATAAATCTTAGCTGGATGCAAAAAGGATCTGATTATCCCATGCAGCCTTATCACTTTTCTGACGGTTCTATTCGCTTTATTTGTTTAGCGACCGCATTGCTTCAACCTAATCCTCCTTCTACCATTATTATTGATGAGCCAGAGTTGGGTTTACACCCTGCTGCTATTGTTATTTTAGCAGAGCTGATTCAACAAGCATCTCAAAGAACACAAGTTATTGTTGCAACTCAATCTCCCGCACTTATCGATCAATTTAGTATTAATAATATAATTGTTGTAAATCGAAACAATGGCGCTTCAACTTTTGAACGACTGAATAAAAAAGATTATTCAGAATGGTTAAAAGAGTATTCAGTTGGTGAGCTTTGGCGAAAAAATGTAATCGCAGGAGGCCCAGTGTATGAGTGATTACATTGAGGTAATTGCTATCGTGGAAGGAAGAACAGAGCAAATTTTTATTGAATCCATACTTGCTCCTTATCTCGCTGACAAGGGTATATTTATGCGTGCTACACAGGTTTCTAAGCCTGGACAGAAAGGGGGTGATGTACGTTTTGTGCGTGTTCAAAAAGATATTGGTATGCACTTAAAGCAACGAAAAGAAATATATGTAACAACTTTCGTTGATTATTATGGAACTAAGGAATGGCCAGGATTAGATGAAGTTCCATCCAATGCAACACCTCAAAAAATAACGGATACTATCAATAATGCGACAGCTAAAGAAGTAAACAAACTCTTCGAAAATCAACGCACAGAGAAACGTTTTATTCCACATATTGCAATGCATGAATTTGAAGCACTGCTTTTTAGTGATAGTGAGATACTTGCCGATGAATTAAATATTGATGAGAATCTAATCACAGATATCATAGACAATTGTGGAGAACCAGAGGCTATTAATAATAAACCTGAAACTGCACCGTCTAAGAGATTAGATAAATGGTCAAATACAAAAAAGTTTCCTAAAACGACTAAGGGCATTTCAATTGCTAAAGAAATAGGTATAGATAAAATGCGCGAAAAGTGTCCTCAATTTGATAAGTGGATAGCTCATTTTGAGAATATTGCTGAGGAAGATGAATGAAACTCCAGTTTAAAAAACAAGCCTATCAAACCAAAGCCGTGCAAGCGGTGGTTGACTGTTTTAAAGGTCAGCCGAAACAGTCTGCAATAACGTATACGATTGATCCTGGGACTACCGTTGAAGGAGCAATACCTAAAAATCCGCAAATAGAAATGTTTGCTGATTCGTCGGTTATTGATGAATACTCTGGTTTTAAAAATGCTAATCATTTACCCCTTGATCAGTTATTAGCAAATATTAAGGCAGTACAACAAAGTCAGAACTTACCCATTTCTTCTAGGCTTAATGACTATCGTGACCAGAAAGGAAAGCCAATGCCAGCTTCGTATGACCCTGGAGCTGATATTAATATTGATATTGAAATGGAAACAGGTACGGGTAAAACCTATGTTTATATCAAGACCATGTTTGAGTTGTATGAGCAATATGGCTGGAGCAAGTTTATTGTGGTTGTGCCGAGCATTGCGATTCGTGAAGGGGTGAGTAAGTCGTTTGAAATAACGGCGACACATTTTTTAGAGCAATACGGCAAACAGGCACGTTCGTTTATCTACAATTCTAAACAACTACATAATATCGAAAGCTTTTCATCCGATGCGGGCATTAATGTGATGATTATTAATGTGCAGGCATTTAATGCACGGGGCAAAGATGCACGACGTATTTATGAAGAGCTGGATAATTTTCAAAGCCGTCGCCCGATTGATGTGATTAAGGCGAATCGTCCTATTTTAATTTTGGATGAACCACAAAAAATGGAAGGTAAGAAAACGCTGGATTCATTCAAAGAGTTTAATCCTTTAATGATTTTACGTTATTCAGCAACGCACAAAACCGATCATAATAAAATACATCGACTCGATGCGCTGGATGCGTATAAGCAAAAGCTAGTAAAGAAAATAGCGGTGCGAGGCATTGCGGTTAAGGGCTTAACAGGTACCAATGCTTATTTGTATTTAAGCCAGATTCATATTTCAAAAAACAAAGCACCCGAAGCCAGTATTGAGTTTGAAACACAATTAAAAAGTGGTGCGATTAAACGTGTAACACGCAAATGCAGTAAGGGTGATAATCTGTTTGATAAATCAGCAGGGCTTGAACAATACAAAGATTTTGTTATTTCAGAAGTGGATGCACGAACGGATACCGTAAGCTTTACTAATGGGGTGGAGCTTAAAGCAGGTGAGGTGTTGGGTGATGTGAATGAAGCAGCGTTGCGTCGTATTCAAATCCGTGAGGCGATAAAAGCACATTTTGAAAAAGAGCAGGTTTTGTTTAATCAAGGGGTTAAGGTTTTGACCTTATTCTTTATTGATGAGGTGGCTAAATACCGCCAATATGGTGAGGCAGGTGAGCAACAATCAGGTGAGTATGCGAAGATATTTGAGGAAGAATATACCAATCAACTCAATGAAATTCTAACCTTAGAAGATTCACCTTATAACCAATATTTAAAACGTGATAAAACCAATCAGGTTCACAATGGTTATTTCTCGATAGATAAAAAGAGCAAGCGTTTGGTTGACCCAAAAATGAATGTCACTGAACGTAAAAAAGATGAAGCCAATGATGTTGATGCCTATGACTTGATCTTAAAGGACAAGGAACGCTTGTTGTCGCTGGATGAACCCGTGCGCTTTATTTTCTCGCATTCTGCCTTGCGAGAGGGTTGGGATAATCCCAATGTATTTGTCATTTGTACCTTAAAGCACAGTGATAATACGATCTCTCGGAGGCAAGAAGTTGGGCGTGGTTTGCGTATTGCGGTCAATAAATACGGTGAACGTATGGATAACCCTGCCACAGTTCATCAAACCAATGTGCTAACGGTTGTTACCAATGAGAGTTATCAAGATTTTGTAACAGCGTTGCAAAAGGATATTTCTGATTCACTTTCTGCCCGTCCGAGAGTGGCGGATGTGGAATATTTTACGGATAAGGTGATTAAGGTTGAGGGTGCAGATGGCATAGTCGTTGATGAAATTGTCGATGCAGTGATGGCGAAGCAAATTTATAAATACCTGCTTAAAAATGACTATATCAATGATGAAGATGACAGCATTTCACAAGATTATCACGATGCCAAAAAAGAAGGTGAGCTTGCCAAGTTGCCAGAAACATTAGAGTCTTTTAAAGAGCAGATTTTTGAATTAATTGATAGCGTATTTAGTGATGCTCAATTGCCAGAGATTGATAATGATAGGCAGAAAAAAATAAATCCGCTCAGTGATAACTTTGATAAAAAAGAATTTCAGGCGTTGTGGAAAAAAATCAATGGTAAGGCAGTCTATGCCGTTGATTTTGATTCAGCAGAGTTAGTTGAAAAATGTATTGGCACATTAAATGTGGAGCTTAAGGTTGCATCCTTAAAATATATGGTCGTAGCAGGTGAGCAAAAACAAACGGTAAGCTATGATGCTTTAAAAGCAGGCGAATCTTTTGAAGTCAAGGAGACAGAGACGTCTTATCATAAAGAATCTATTCATTCGGCTGTGAAGTACGATTTGATTGGCAAAATAGCAGAAGGTGCTAATTTGACTCGCCGTACTGTAGCTAGTGTTTTAGGTGGTATCAATGCTAAGGTGTTTGAGCTGTATAAAACCAATCCTGAAGACTTTATCTCAACGGCAACTCGCTTAATCAATGAGCAAAAAGCAACGATGGTGGTTGAAAAGTTGAGTTATGACCCGCTTGATAGTCATTACGATATAGATATTTTCACGGAGAATAATCCATCTGCTGATTTTAGTAAGGCTATAGAAGTTAAACGGCATGTTTATGACTATGTGTTTACGGATTCTAAAATTGAGACAGATTTTGTAACAGAGCTGGATACCAGTAGTGATGTGGTGGTGTATGCAAAACTACCAGGTGGATTTTCAATCCCTACGCCCGTGGGCAATTACAACCCTGACTGGGCAATCGTCTTTAAGGAAGGCAATGTAAAACATATCTATTTTGTTGCTGAAACCAAGGGCACAATGTCGAGTATGCAACTAAGAAAAGTAGAAGAGGTAAAAATCGACTGCGCTAGAAAATTCTTTGCAAAAATATCAGCAGATCAGGTGAAATACGATGTGGTTGATAACTATGGCAAGTTGATGGATTTGGTGAGTTAGTTTTTTATCAATAATAACAAGGATTTATAAAACTTACCCAGCAGAATGTTAGTCTACAGCCTGAAAGGAATCGAAAACATACATGAAAGGAAAAAGAAAAGGTGGCTTAGAAACCTTCTATAGTTTTTCAGATAAATAACTGATGTTACGCACCCCTACGAAGGAATGCAGGTTATAGCGATTAGAAAAAGTAACTTCTCATAAACGGTAGGTAAGATCATATTTTTGGAGTCCAATCGTTAATCTATGAGAAGCTACTGCAAGAAAGTGATACTTTAAAGACGATATACGTACCACCTCTATTACACGGTTAGATATATTTACTACCGACAAGAAAAACCTACAAATATCTATAAAATAGTATAAGAAAATCTA
>WGBH01000034.1 GCA_015494435.1 Thiotrichaceae bacterium
TAGCTTAGTGGTGGTTGATTTCAGTAACTCCTTATTTCATACCGCTTATTTTATCCTCAATGGTTGTTTTTCCAACTATCTGTAATTTTGCTTGTAATATCCTCATTGAGCTGTTCAATAAATCCAAGCTGAATAAAAATACCCCCATAGATTGATGCATAGCAGGATGCTAATTAAGAAAATAAAATAAGGAAAAGCATTGAAGATTAACTGGTTGGATTGTTTAGATCCAGCTAATTAGAAATGGGATAGGGTGACTTATGAAACAAATATTACCAGTAGCAAGCTTAAACACAGTGGTTTCATTAATGAGTGTTTCTGTATTTTTCCTCGTATTTAATGTGAATGCCAATGAGATGACGACTAGCGGTTGGAATTTCCCCATACCTGATCAAATTCAAGTATCACAAAATAGATTGCTTTTGTTTTGTAATGCGAATCCTTATAAATGCCCTGTTGGTTTACGTGCAATGAGAATAGGAGGGGCAGGTGGTGTTGGTGCAACAGCAGGTACGGGGTCACTTGTTAGTCCAGCAAGTAATTCTTCTGCTAATAATATTAGTGTGGTGCTAGCAGGTGATAATAGTTCTGTCACGCTGACAACGGATCAAAAAGCGGATGATAATAATATGACATCTAATTCAGACGCTGATCCCATTATTGATCTTGATCAGGTGTTGAATTACACCAATCATTATAAATAAAACCCAGTAGTTACCTAATCTACGTTTTAGTGTCATCCAAAACCTTCAAATTAAAATAAATTAAAACGAGTTTAAAATGAAACACATACTGCTTATTTCATTACTTTCGTCCCTGTCAATAATAGCAGGTTGCTCTAGTAGTTCACGTCATCAATACAAAGAAATTAGAACATTAAAAGGTCCTGATATTACTGAGAACCTTACAGATTACACTTCAGGTCTTTCTTGTGTTTCTGATCGTATTAATCTTTCCCGAAAAGTAAAGATTACTGTTGACGCAATACCTGATAAATCAGGCAAAGTGAATTCCAGTGAGGGTTATAAAATAACCCAAGGCGTTGAGTCAATGGCAATTACTGCGCTGGCTAAAATAAAAGCCATACAAGTGGTTGAGCGTAGAAATATAGGCGCTTTTAATACCGAGTCTGACTTAATGCAGAAAAAACGTATTGGTGATAAAAAACGCTACAAATTATCCAATGGGCATTATATTAAATATAAACCGATGTTATCGGGAAAAATTCATAGCGCAGATTATTACATTACAGGTGCTGTTACCGAGGTGAATTACAATATTTACAGCGGTGGCAAGTTAGTTAATGTTTCAGGGCTAGAGTTTGGCTCTAAAACGGTGATGATGAATGTAGCAATGGATTTAAGAATTGTGAATGTGCATACCCTTGATGTGATTGATTCAATTTCATTGCAAAAACAATTTGTTGGCAAGCGCACTAAAGCAGGACTTTATCGCTTTATGGATAAAGAGTTGGTTAATTATGACGGTGGCTCAAGTACCGATGAACCGCTTCAAATGGGTGTTCGTTCACTGGTCGAGCGTGGCGTTGCTCAGCTAGTAGGACGCTTATTTAATGTCAGAGTAAACGAGTGTTATCACGACAATATACAAATTAGATAACTTTTTATAACTGTAATTTCTTAACCCCTAACCCAACCCCTAACCTAAAATAAGGTGAATATTATGAAAAAAATCATATTGGTAAGCTCTGTTGCCGTTGTTTCTTCTTTCTTAGCAATGACTGCAAATGCTGATTATGCTCCTGTTGTTATTGATACAGATACCGTTATCAACCTAGAATATGATAAAAACATTGATCTAACAGGTTCTGTGAATGTACCAACCGTTGATATGGACGGTGTAAAAGCTGATATTTCAGTGAATCAATTCAACCATGATTCTCCTGTAAGTGCGGTAGGTTCTGTTACCAACAATATGTCTGGAGCGGGTGATGGAATCACCGATCTTAAGGTGGATGTAACGGCTGTTGGAAACAATGCATCGATTGATTTGAATGCCAATGATACGGTGATTGGTGCGGTACAAGGTAATCAAAATGGCGGTGCAAATGCCTTTGGTAATATTTCAGGTAACGCTATTAATTTGGATACAGTCACCAATGCCGATGGTGAAGAAGTTGATGGTGCTGTTGCGCTAAATGTAACCGCTGTTGGCAATAACTTGACCATAAAAAGTGCTGATGAGTATGGAGTCAATGGAACACAAATTGGTACAGTGCAGTTTAATTACAATAGCCCTGTCACAGCGTATGGTTCTATTTCTCGCAATGGTTTTGATGTTAATCCTATTCGTAGTGACCCAAGCTTGTCAGTAACAGCCGTTGGCAATAACCTAACAGCACCGCTTGGAACAACAGGCTCTATGCTACAAGAAAATGTCAATAGCCCAATCTCAGCAGTTGGCTTTGTTTCTGGAAATGTCGGTGATATTGGTCCTGTAAGCGTCAGTGTGTCAGCAGTAGGCAATAATATTTCAATTAAAGCACCAACTGAATAAGCGCTTGTTTCAATTGTAGCTTGGGTTAGTCGTAAAATAACCTAATAAAATAAGGCGGATTTGCAATGGAATGTGAATCTGCCTTTTTTGTTGTATTACATATCGTTTTTACAACTCCCTTTTTGGGCGACCTCTTGGCTTGAAATATAAGGCAGTTATCCTTAACAGAATGGCTATTGTTCTAAGTTTCTAATATTTAATGTAATCAGACTATATTCTTACTAAAAATTAGGTGACTTATGTTAGATATAAACAACTCTCTCAATATCAATCAAAACTCTTTTAACAAAACAACGTCTTTAACAGAAAACCCGCTCCTCACAGACCAAATGAAGATGTTAGAAGGGTTATTCAATAATGAAAATGGCTCAGAGATAATGATTTTATTATTACAATTAATTATGCAATTGATTCAAAGTCTAAACTCAGATGGACAGAACAATAATGATACACCGACAGATGATGAAAAAGAGCTTGAAGCTTCATTACGACAAAATATCTTTATGTCAATGCTACAAGACTCTTTTGCTAACACTAATATACAGCCTGCCTTTCCTGTTTTTGGTGATGATGCAGGGGAAGAAGAATCAGTTCTAGGATCAGCTTAGTTATTACTAATTGGATGTCTTTCCTAGAGCAGTATAGAGAGCAAACCAATCCTTGACAAAATGACTGTCAAACAAGCTACGTATTTTACCTCGTTCCCAAATTCCCATTTGGGAACAGTACGCCCTCGAAGGCGTTTAATTAGCATGGTGAAAGTCCGTGTCAGGGAAAGCCATAGCCCTGTAGCTGAAAGTAACTGCGTTGTCGTGAGACAGGGTGGGGAGTAACTGGAAGCAAAAGATCAGTCCGCAGGATGACGAACTCGTTTCGGTGGTATGTGATAGCGAACCTTCTGTTCTATGGTGAAGCTTGAAACTCACTGGTGACGCTGTAATGGCGTAAGCGGTCACTGGATTGCATGCTGTGTTTGGAGGTGGAATGATCGGAAAGTTAAATGAGAAAAGAGGGGAGACCTGCTCAGTGAGGTGACAGTTTGGGCAGGAGTCAGAGTCTTCATAGTAGCGTAGCAAGGCGGAAAGACTTGAACAACAGATCAGACTGTTAGAAAAGCATAGGTGTAGCATCAACCGTGGGAAATGAAGTTCAAGCAAGGTGCATCTGACTTGTGAAAAGCCCGAAAATTATAAATCGGGTTGAGCGAAGGGGGATAGGAAGATAGGTATTCAAAGGATATAAAAATGAAGCAAATTGCTGAAGCTATCTCGTCAGTGCTGGAAACAGCTAAACAAGAGACAAAAGCCCCGTTACTAGCAGGGGTGGAAACATTGATATGGACGGAGAATATGTTGGCAGCTCTGGAAAACGGAGTGAAAGGAGGTAAATGGTTTAGTTTGATAGACAAAGTTTATTCAGAAACGACTCTATGGCTGGCTTGGGAACAGGTGCAGTCAAACAAGGGTAGTGCAGGAATAGACCAGATAAGCATAGAGCGATTTGAAGCCAATGCAGGAGACTACTTGCAGGAATTGCATGAAGCCTTGAAAGAGGGGACATACAAACCGCAAGCAGTAAAACGGGTTTACATTCCCAAAGCGGGAGGCAAACGCCGACCATTGGGAATACCTGTCGTAAAAGACCGAATAGTACAAACAGCGATAAAGCTCGTCATTGAACCCATCTTCGAGAATGAATTTCTCGAAAGTAGTTATGGATTCAGACCGATGAGGGGATGCAAAGATGCACTCAGAGAAGTCGATAATCTGCTAAAGGCAGGTTACATCTGGGTAGTCGATGCTGACCTGAAAAGCTATTTTGATACCATACCCCACAAAGAACTGATGAGACAACTGGAAAGCAAGATCAGTGACGGAAAGTTATTGGACTTGATAGAAAGCTATCTCAAGCAAGATATTGTGGATGGACTGGAACGATGGACACCCGAAACAGGTACACCACAAGGCGCAGTACTCAGCCCTTTGTTGGCAAATATCTACCTGCATCCTTTAGATCAAATGCTTAACCAAGAAGGTTATCAATCGGTTCGTTATGCAGATGATTTTGTTATTCTGTGTAAAAGTCAGGAAGAAGCAGAAACTGCGTTAGTCAAGGTACAAGAATGGGTGAAAGAATTTCGCCTTGAATTGCATCCTGATAAAACGCACTTAGGCAACTGTAGCCAGAAAGGAGAAGGTTTTGAATTTCTGGGTTATCGGTTTGAAGCGGGCAGACGATTCGTCCGCAAGAAAAGCCTAATGATCTTTCGAGACAAAGTACGAGCTAAGACTAAACGCAGTCGTTCAGGAAGCTTAAAAGAAATCATCAAAGACTTAAACCCCATGTTAAAGGGCTGGTTTGGCTATTTCAAACACGCTCATCGAAACACGTTTAAGGGAAATGATGGTTTTGTCCGACGGCGATTAAGAGCATTAATACTCAGACGCAACAAGAAGAAAGGTTGGGGAAAGAATATCAATGCTCATAGAAAATACCCAAATGCTTACTTCGCAAAGCTTGAGCTTTTCACTCGTCATGAAGCTTGGGCTGTAGCGTGCCAATCTCGATGAAGAAACTATCAACTGGAGAGCCGTATGCGGGAGAACCGCACGTACGGTTCGGAGGGAGGGGAGGTAAAACTTCTCTACCCCTATAGGTAAAAAAACCGATGGGATGCTTAAAGACTAATTTTTACTAAAAAAAAACCTGTTTAAGCAGAAAAATAGGCTAGAATAAATATTATTATTAAATTATTTCAATGACTTGACTTGGTCTGATCCCAACATGCCCCAACATGCCAAAACTTGGTCTGACCCCAACATGCCCCAACATGCCTGCCTTAAACACAGGAAAATAGCTGTTTGTGCTAAAATCGAACATCGCGAGTGTAGCACAAATTGCGTATTGAGTTGGTTTTCGGGTGATTTAACTTGTTATGTGATTTTTAAAACCTTAGTTGCATATTAAGTTTAAAATAGACTTTTCCATCATTTTCTAAAATTAGACTACCGAACCGATGTCTTGTTGTTGATGGAGTATCAAATTTAATATTTTCAAATAGATAATTCTCTAATGAAGCCTTATCTATAATATGAAATCCTACTTGCTCACCAGTTTCTTTTACAACAATAGTTCCATTCGATACATAATTACCATCCCATTTTTTTCCAGCAAAAAAACCTAATAATATCGCAACCAGTAAGCGTTTAATCTTTACTTGTAAAGAGATCAAATCGGAGCCGAATGTATCTACATTATTAAATACATTTTCTAAGTTAGATTTTATTCTATTCGTTCTATTTAGATAAAATTCTAGTAACATTCTTGATACTATTTCAGGAATTGCACTATCCACCATTGAAAGATTATATTCCATTGATTCAGTTTCTATTTTACTAAATCTAAATATACCGCCAAGATCATGGATTTTTTTAATTCTATCTTTTAATTTTGTTCTAGTGTTAATTGAGTTAATAACATCTATTTTACTTGGTTTAAAGTTTAAAATTTCAAAGATGAAATTAGTATTTCCAGATGCATTAAGTAAGGTAGGCTTACTTCCCAAATAAGATTTTATTCCAAAACCTTCATTTTCTTTTGAAATTTGGTTGTTATTTACATTCAAAATAATGTCAGATTTTTGATTGCTATTCCCACCTTTTACAATGGAAATACCCTGTCTCTTATACACAT
>WGBH01000035.1 GCA_015494435.1 Thiotrichaceae bacterium
TGTATGTGGCGTTTATGCTCCAGTAAGGAGACCCTTTAACCTCGAAAATATCGGTAATATTGGCGTCGGTTCCGTTAAGATCGAGCAGGTTCAGATATGCGGGCGGCACGGAAGAGACGGCATCCTGCACCACCTTGAAGACGTTGGTCACCTCGGCGTTCTGCTTCATCCCCTTGTACTTCGGAATCGCCACACCGGCGAGTATTCCTATTATTATGATCACGAAGATCAACTCAATGAGCGTAAACCCTTTTCTCATTATGGACTCCTATAGTTTCGTTGTTGCTAAATGTATTTCCAATATCGTCTGTTTCAGGAAAAAGATTTAGCCGAATTCTTTCTCGTTATGGTTGTCGTTTTAAAAACGTACTCGTTCATAAGTTGCAAAAGAGGTAAACGGTACGATCGTCGAAAAGTATCTTTGGAGAGACCTGACCACCCTGCTGGCGGTCTACGACGCAGACGGCAACATCAAGGCACGCTTCGAGTACGCCGACGAAAGGGTTCCGTACGCCGTGACGATGGACGGTAAAAGATACCACCTGCACTACGACAATCTGGGAAGCCTCAGAACCGTTACAGATATGAACCACACAGCGGTAAAAGAGATTGTTTACGACAGTTTCGGTAATATAACCGAAGATAGCAACGAAAGCTTCAAAATCCCCCTTGGATTCGCCGGAGGGCTTCAAGACAGAGAGACGGGGCTCGTACACTTCGGCTACAGGGAGTACGACCCGTTCACAGGAAGGTGGACATCCAAAGACCCGATAGGCTTCAATGGCGGCGACAGCAACCTCTACGGGTATGTGCTGAACGATCCGGTGAATCTGGTGGATCCGTGGGGGCTATACAGTGACCCAAGAATAAATGGCAAGGGTGTCCCTGATGCTATGGGAGGAAATACCGCGATTTCTTCTACTTCTTTTGGTGCAGGGTTTGGTGCTGGTTTTATGGTTGGACCTGGTGGAGCCAATGTACATATTCAGCTTTTGGCAAATGGAACTAAGCAAACAATTATCTGTGGAAGATTTGGACTTGGTTTACATGTTGCCGGAGGTGCAGAAGCTAGTGCCGGCGTTTCTCCTATATCTGGTGGGAATGACTGCAAAAATAAACAGTGTACATATAGCTGGTCTCTTGGCTTAGGAGGAGATTTACATTTTGCAAATGAAGGCTGGGGCGGAAGCGTAGCTGGTGGTCCAAGCGGCTTTGGGGGTATTGGAGATATTCCTGGTGCAGGACTTGGCTTGGGAGCAGAAGGAGGAGTTGATGCATGTCTTGTGATTACTTGCCCAATAAATTAAACTATTTTGTAAAAAAAATTCCTTGGTTCAACAATGTATCAAGAAATATCCTGATATTTATTTTAATGGGTATAATGGTTGCTTCCATGTTTTTTTCAAAAGAAGCTTTGAATTATTTATTAAAAATATTTTTTATTATAATTTTACTCTCTATTGGAAGAGATGATTTTTTAAAAATATTAGCCGATAATAAAAGCAGTAAGACACAAAGCTCAATGTATTGCTTTTTTATGTACTTTAGTATTTTAGTTGGAGTTTTGTTTATCATCTTTTTCTAAAAAGTCTATATTTCTTGTCAAAAAGCTTGGGCCACTCGATGGACAGTACATTGACTAAAATATGTAAAACTCCCGGTGATTTAGGAGCATGCCAAATTTCCTGTACTCTATCTGACTTTTATGAAAATCTGAAGAAATACTGCAAGCCTAGAATAAAAAAGCCGAAACAAAAAGGGTGTAACAAAAAATGAAAAAAATACTTTTTTTTCTGTTGCTTATTATCTATTTGGAAGCGGAGTGTTTTTATCCAATGAGCTACAGGTTCGATGATAAAAGTTTTTCTCCATTGGTTTTGACTGTTGTAGACAAAAAAGGGATTGAGTATGAAGAAATTATTTTATCGGATGCTCAAGATCATAAAGTGGGTATTTCAAACCAGCTACCGGCGATATACCAGAACAAGGAAAATACAATAATTGGTAAAATAAAGAAACATATGAACCTAAAGTATCATAAGTTTCTTTTTGTCAAGAACAAAAATGATATTTCAATCTACGTTTACGAAAATAAAGAAGAATTCTTAGTGTTCTTATTTATTAGAGGTGCGTTTTCTGGAAGCATTACTCTCTCCGACAGCATGATATTGCACAATATCCTAAACAGTATTGAGGTTAATAAAATATGCAACAAGAAGAGATACGAAAAATATTTAGGCTCTCTTCCTCGTGAAAGTCTAAACCAAAGATTAAAATATTTAATATCACTATATCTTCTAGACCACACTCCTGAAATTAAGAAAAAACTAATCAAGCTTTTGAAAAGTAAAAATGATATAAACTCTTTGACCATAGCGAACTTAAAAAAGATAAGAAATTAGGCTGAAGAAGTCTATCTGTTAGGCTTAGAGACTTAGCAGCCTCAGAACCGTTACAGATATGAACCACACAGTAGTAAAAGAGGTTGTTTACGACAGTTTCGGTAATATAACCGAAGATAGCAACGAAAGCTTCAAAATCCCCCTTGGATTCGCCGGAGGGCTTCAAGACAGAGAGACAGGACTCGTGCACTTCGGCTACAGGGAGTACGACCCGTTCACAGGAAGGTGGACAGCAAAAGATCCTATAGGTTTTAATGGCGGCGACAGCAACCTCTACGGGTATGTGCTGAACGATCCGGTGAATCTGGTGGATCCGTGGGGGTTGGACTGGGTTTACAACACAAATAGTGGAATGCTTATCCAAGTTGACGGAAGTGGAAATGCTATAAATAGGTGGCCGGCTGTTTCAGGCCCATGGGGCAAAGGACAATTGCCGAAAGGCGAGTATACTTTATCAAGCCCACCTGTACTTGTGCCACCAAGTCATCCGAAACAATCAGCATACTGTGATAGTGTGGGCAATTGCTGGTGGCAGCCTATAGAACCTAATTTTCAAACAGGCAGAACCGAGTTGGGTATCCATCCAGACGGAAATGTTCCTGGAACTGCTGGATGCATAGGGGCATCGGATAAAGATACAACTAGCTTATTGGATGCACTTAGGAATGACCAAGGAACCTTAACAGTGAGGTAAAAAATATTGAAGCCTATACAAGCAACTCTCTTTTGCTTTCTTTTTGTTTTATGCGTTTATGGAGTATCGTTGCAAAATATCGATCAGAAAGTGATAAATTTTATCAGCTTGCTGGTAAAAACCAGTGAACCGACACTTGCAGAGTATGAAAAATATGCTGGTGAATGTGGCGGTGAGTCTGAGTTGGCTTTTATGCTTAACGAGTGTTTGTCAAAAGGACGGAACGTTAAAATGAAGCAATGTGTAGACTTTACCCGGAAAAGGTGCAAAGAGGCTAAAAATGTGCCTTCTTTAAAGCTTAAGTGGATAAGAAAGTTTTTTTCTACCGCAGGAAAAGAGTATAAGATTATCGACATTCAATCAGAATCTGAAACAGTTTATTTAATCGAGGTGGAAATAGGAAAAAATAAATTTCAATTATATTACAATACTAGTACTTATCCTCCGGGCGGAGTAATTGTAGATGTCTATAAGATAAATGGAAAAAAACTTACATATTATTTAAAAAATAATGGGTCTAGATAACATTATGGTACAGAAATATGATAAAGTTATCTATGCCCAAAGTTTTAAGAATGCCTTTTGGAAATATTTACCAGTGAAGCCATTGAGAAATCAAGTATGCAGTTATAA
>WGBH01000036.1 GCA_015494435.1 Thiotrichaceae bacterium
ATTTTTATGATTGATTAAGTTTTCTAAAAAATGTTTTCAAAAGAACAATCTGTTCGATATTAATAATGCATAGTGCGTGCCAGAAATAAGAATAAAAATATAAGTCTATAAAAAATATAATTAAAATAATTTTTCGCCGATTATTTTGGTTGATTAACAACCACTCAAGAGTTCCTTTGAGTAATCTAAGCAGTGACATTTTTAGACAAACTGTCACTTAGTGACATGTTTGGGATTAAATGTCATTTTTTATTAGGGTTGCAATCATTTTTTATCAACATATACTCCCACTTATACTTTAACAATAAGGAGAAATAATGGCACAGGTAACGATTTACATCAATAGCAACTTAGAGGAACGCATTAAAGCGGTAGCAGGTTCTCTGGATATATCACTGAGTAAGTTGATTTCTAGAATGTTGGAGGAGAAATTTAGCAATGAATGGCATCCCTCGGTCAAACAATTGGTAGGAAGTTGGAAAAACTTTCCTAGTTTGGATGAAATTAGGGAAACGACAGGTGAAGATGTCGAAAGAGAAGCTTTTTAATTATGTATACACTTGATACTAATACTTTGATTTATTTTTTTAAGGGCATGGGTAATGTGGGGAGTCAGTTATTGATGCACTCCCCTAATGAGGTAAGTATTCCTTCATTGGTTGTTTATGAGCTACAAGTCGGTATTGCTAAATCAGATGCGCCACAAAAGCGAATGCAACAACTTAATACGCTATTACAACAAGTAAAAATAGGTGGTTTTTCAGTAAAAGAGGCAAAAATATCTGCATTGATAAGAGCTGATTTAGAAAAAAAAGGAACACCGATTGGTCCGATTGATACACTGATTGCAGGTTATGCGAAAGCCAATAATAAAATATTGATTACGCATAATACAAAAGAGTTTAGTCGCGTTGACGGTCTTGAGATACAGGACTGGTATTAGCTTGTCGTTTTTCACATAAATATCATAGAGTTCTGTAGGGCGGGCAATCTTTTCTGCCCACCAAAATCTTGCTGCCCCCCTATATTTTCAGGGTGACATTTAAACGCATGAAAATGGATTACTAATAGTCAATGAGCCAATCACTAAGCCATTATGGATATCTTCACTGAATAATGTTGTAGCGCCTGATTCAAGGGCGGCTTCTACAATCAAGCTATCCCAAAATGAAAAGTTTTTGCTTTGATGGCGTTTCATTGCGCGTGAGATAATGACTCGATCTATTTGTATTAATGGATATTCGGCAAAGTCATTAACAATTTCTTCTGCATGTTCTACGCTTAGCATTTTTTTACCCATGCGCGTTGTGGCAACATAAAACTCTTGGAGAACTTGAGCCTTGTAGGGTCGGTCAAAATCCATCCATTTATAACAAAATGTAAATATATATCGTTCTTTATTTAAAACAAAATACTCACCATTGTGATCGACCATTTTCTGGTCGGTTATGTAAACTCCACCGACCCTACTCTTTATAAAAAATATAAATGTATATTGATTTTCTCTGGTTATGAGTCTGGAGCCTCGTAACTAGAGTACCATGCCCACCAGCGCATTTTTAAACTCCACCCTATTGTATTGATCATACCTGAGTTTAGTGCGGGTAGTGCAAGTGGTTACCTTATCACTAGGTCACAAGTTGTGGACTAGTGATGTAGATACTCTCTTCCAAGCCCTGTAGGGTGGATAATCTTTTCTGCCCACAAAATTTTGTCATACCCTCAAATGATGGGCAAAAAAGACTGCTCACCCTACAATCCTACGAGACATAATGATTATGTCGAATTATCGCCGTACAACAACCTCGGGCGCTTCTTATTTTTTTACGGTGGTGATATTTCGTCGGCAAAAATTTTTAACCGATGATAATTGTCGTGTTTGGTTGCGTGAGGCTATATTAAAAACACGAGTGCGTTATCCTTTTACTATTGATGCATGGGTATTATTACCTGATCATTTACATTGTATTTGGACATTGCCTGAAGGTGATGCTGATTTTTCTGTGCGTTGGAATGGGATTAAAAAATGATTTACAACACAGGCAAAACAGAGACTTCATCAGCCTGAGTGGATTAATGCATCTCAGCAAAAACAGCGCGAGAGTAAAACGCTTGTTGAGAGATTTAAGAATATTGGTTTTATTAGTGTAGTTGAAAAATAAATGATCAAATGAAT
>WGBH01000037.1 GCA_015494435.1 Thiotrichaceae bacterium
AATCAGTTTCTTGTTTTAACTAAGTGTCTTAATGCGCCATGCAACAGCCTGTTTAGAGGGGATTGCTTCACTCTCCCGCTCGCAGGCTCGCGGGATCGTTCGCAATGACAGGTCTAATTTGTCATTGCGAGGAACTGAACCATGGTCGGTGCCATGGATTATTAAGGCAGTGACATGGAGCCAAACCTGTCATTCTTCTCCCGCCTTGCAGGCTGTTGCATGGCGCATTAAGACACTTAGTTAAAACAAGAAACTGATTTTAGTATGAATAGTCTTCGATTTATCTTTCCAATAAGAATTAAAACAAAAAATGCAAAAATGTGCTTATAAAATGTAATATCTTGTTCATATTTTTGCAGTGAAAGCATAATTTTTTCTGCAATACTTCTTTTCACCTTTTCTTTTAATAATATGTTTATATTATGCCCGATACACATCAATATAAATTCACCTTTAACATTCTCCAATCCTGATAAGGAAAAACGATGAAAACCAAGATTCTGCTTTAAATTGCCAAATACAGGTTCAACCGTTGTGGCTCGCCTCTTTAACCTCTCCTTGGCTTGATCTGTTTTTAATTTCTTTGCCATTCGTTCTGAATAAATCTCTCGTTTTGATCGATAAATTTGTTTTAAGTTTTTCTTGTTGGAAACACATAAGTCAAATAATGGGCACCCCTGACAATCCATTGATCGATAGATTATTTTATCCCCTTTTTCCTCAACTCGAAAAAGTTTCTTGCCCGCCGGACATTCATAATAATCATCTTGCTCATGGTAAACAAAATCACTACGCTTTAATTTCCGTTTTTCTTCTAATAATTTGTTTTTGTCCGTTGGGACGGTTTGAATTGAACGATTGGATAATTGGGGATCTGCAATAACCGCATCAACCCTTTTGTCCTCTAATTCCTTTAAATCCGAATTCGTATGATAACCCGAATCAGCGGTATATCCTCGATCTTTATCCGAACCTATATTTAATTCTACTTGCTGCTGCATCGGTATAAATTGCCCAAGGTCATTTGCTTTGCTTACCACATCGTTTGCCAATATCAAGTGTGTTTCCATATCTACTGCAATCTGTCCATTATAACCCGAAGCTTTTATCTTAGGCATCATGCGTGCATCAGGCTCTTTTGTATTTATTTGATGCTTTGTACGATGTTCCTTCTTTAGCTCCTGCTTATGCTCTTGCAATTGCTGTTTCCGTTCTAAGAGCTCTTGTTCTAAACGTTCCAAACGTTCTTTCTCTGCTCTTAAAGTCTCCAAATCAAGTTCATCTGTTGCGCCTTGTTCCACAAAGTCGCAGCGTTGCATGTAGTGTTTAATCTCTTCTTTTAACTTATTTATTTGCTTGTCTAATCCATCCTCTGTATGGCTATGACGCTTACTGCTACGGGATTGCATTTTGGTGCCGTCTATGGCTATCTCATTAAAACTACTTATACCTTCGGCTTGGGCGATCAAAAGTATCTCCACAAAATAGTTGCTTAATAAGTCTAAGTGATTTTTTCGAAATCGGCTTAAGGTACTATGATCTGGCCTTTGATTGCCGGTAATGTAAATATAACGCGTGTCATATTTACAAAGGTCTTCTAATTTCCGAGTGCTGGTAATACCATTACTATAAGCATAAAACCAAAGAGCAAGCATCATATCTGGCGAGTAAGAATCTCCACCTTGTTTACTATAACGTGCATAAAGTGCACTTAAATCAAGGCGAGAAATTAAATTAACTACAAAATGACTCTTAGGATCGTCCTTAGCAAAATCATCGATGCTATAGCCCAATAGATTCATCTGAGAACGGTTATAAGGTAAAAAACCCATGGAGATTGTTCCAAATTTAGTGAGCATTCTAACGGCCATAATTTAATATTTTTTAATATATTAAGCAAATAAAATCCGAATCTGCAACAGCCTGCTTGGCGGGAGAAGAATCCCCTCCAAAGCGGCAACGGACGTAAGGGATTCTTCATTCCGCTACGCTTCATTCAGAATGACAGCCTACCACATTTCAATCGTAGCGAAGCGACGAAGCAATCTCCTTCGAACCGGCAACGGCCATGAATAATGTCAGGGATTGCCACGTCCCGATAAACCGGGACTCGCAATGACATGCCCATCCTGTCATCGCAAGGTCGGGAACCCAGGCTGTCGCCTTGGATTATTAAGATAGTGACATGACGGTGTGGCAACCGTGTCTTGATACGATCCCGCTGGCGCGGTCTCTACTC
>WGBH01000038.1 GCA_015494435.1 Thiotrichaceae bacterium
GGTAAAGAGTAACTATCAAGTGTTACTCAAACGATGAAGTTTAGATTTATAGATTTTCTTATACTATTTTATAGATATTTGTAGGTTTTTCTTGTCGGTGAGATATGCATAATATGTTTATTACTTATAATTCACTCAACCTAGTGCAACCAGTTTACGGAAAGATTTTACATCTTTAATCGTAATATGCTTTTCTTCCATGCTAATACAACCTTCCTCAACAAGCCGTCTAAAGGTACGTGACAAAGTTTCAGGCTTAATCGAAAGTCGTGAAGCAATCACATGTTTAGGGGCAATCAGATCCACCTCAACCTCTCCTGCTTCTTTTTTAACACCTGTTAATAAATAAACCGCCAAACGATGCATTGCATTATGTAAAGTAAGGCGGTCTACTTCACTGAGTAAATGATGCGTGCGTTGACTGATTCGCATCATAATGGCAAAACAACTATCAATAGAAGTGCGTAATTCATTCACATAGGCATCTGCATTTATTTTAAAAATAATACTTTTTTGAATCGCAAAACAATTCACGGGATAACCCGCAAACTTACCAAAAACAGCAGCTTCAGCAAAGCTTCCACCCGTATTGATAATTTCAATCACTTTCTCATCCCCTTCTGAGGATAAGCGCGTTAATTTAACCTGCCCCTTCTCAAGATAGAAGAAATCAGTAATCGTTTGCCCTTGCTCAAATAATTTTTGTCCCGCACCAAGCTCTATTATGCGAGAATGTTCTGCTATTCTTTGAAACCCCTCATCAGATAAATCTGCAAATAAGGATGTTGCATATAATAATTTTTTTTGAAGCTCGCTCAATTGCATAAATTTAGACTCTTTTAATAATTATCAATGCATTCTACCTTTATAAACACCACTAATCAGCAAATAACTCAACTCGTCGCCAACAAGGTGCATAAAATTTATGTATTAGGCATTATGACCCTATCTCCAGAAAATACAGTACAAGCATGATACTTATACAAATTGAGAAGTTTTTCTATAGTAAAGAAAGATAATTAACCCGATCACAAAGCAGCAAAAAAATGAGTTACCTCATTTGTAAATAATTTTTCTGTTGTTAGCCCCGAGAGTTCCTTGTGAACTCGCTTATCACACTAGAAGTTTCCCCTAACTTTTACTGTGATGTTGAGCCAGACTTTGTGTCTGGCTTTTTTTATGTCTGTTCTCTATTAATATTTAAAACCTGCTTAAATCAATTTGTACTCACTCTCACACTAAGGCAAAATCAAAGACTTTGTAAAACTGAGCGCTTACATAAGACAAAAAAATAAAAAGGTAAGAAACAATTGCAAAGATTGTTGAATCCTTAACCCACTGACCAAGAATACGCATAAAACAATCAGATTATGAATAAAAATGATATAAAAAATGCGGGGTTAAAGATAACACTTCCCCGTACTAAAATTCTAAAAATATTAGAAACATCCGAAAAGCGTCATATGACAGCAGAAGATGTTTATCGTATATTATTAGCCGATGATAAAGGCACGATTGCACTTGCGACGGTATACCGCGTCTTAACACAGTTTGAAGCTGCAGACCTTGTTATTCGCCATAACTTTGAAAGCGGTCAACAAGCTGTTTTTGAGTTAAATAACAACGAACACCATGATCATATGGTTTGTATACGCACGGGTAAAATTGTTGAGTTTCATGATGAAATCATTGAACAAAGGCAACGTGAAATTGCAAAAAAACATGGTTTTAAACTCGTTGATCATGCTTTAACACTATACGGTGAATTTGAGGAATCTCCGAAGATGAATAAACAATGAAATACAAAGATCTGCGTGACTTTATTGCCCAATTAGAAAAACTAGGTGAATTAAAACGTATCCGTACTGAAGTTGATCCTAATTTGGAAATGACCGAAATTTGTGATCGTGTACTGCGTGCTGAAGGGCCTGCGCTATTATTTGAAAATCCAAAAGGGTATTCTACCCCTGTACTTGCTAATTTATTTGCTACTCCCAAACGAGTTGCAATGGGAATGGGGGAAGATTCTGTAGAAGCCTTGCGTGAAATCGGTCGTCTACTTGCAATGCTTAAACAGCCTGAGCCACCTAAGGGAATGAAAGATGCTTGGAATGCACTCCCCATCTTCCGCAAAGTACTCGATATGGCACCTAAAAGAGTCAACCGTGCTCCTTGCCAGCAAGTCATTATTGAAAAAGAAGCCATAGACCTCGCCAATATCCCTATTCAAACCTGTTGGCCAGATGATGTTGCCCCTCTGATTACATGGGGATTAGTGATCACCAAAGGCCCGCATCAAAAACGGCAGAATATTGGTATCTATCGCCAGCAAGTTATCGGCAAAAATCGCGTTATTATGCGCTGGCTTTCCCATCGTGGTGGCGCATTAGACTTTAAAGAATGGCAACAACAACACCCTAATGAACCCTTTCCCATCGCCGTTGCTCTAGGTGCAGATCCAGCCACTATTTTAGCCGCTGTTACCCCTATTCCTGATTCCTTATCTGAATACGCTTTTGCAGGCTTATTGCGTGGCTCACGTTCAGAAGTCGTTCATTGCATTGATAAAAAAATACCATTACAAGTTCCCGCCTCCGCTGAATATGTACTAGAAGGTTATATCTATCCTGATGATATCGCCTCTGAGGGGCCTTATGGTGATCATACGGGTTATTATAATGAGGTTGATGAATTTCCTGTTTTTACCATTGAACGCATAACGCACCGCAAAGATCCCATTTATCACAGCACCTATACAGGTCGTCCTCCCGATGAACCCGCTATTCTTGGTGTGGCATTAAATGAAGTTTTTATACCGATCTTGCAAAAACAATTCCCAGAAATTGTTGATTTTTACTTACCACCAGAAGGTTGCTCTTACCGCATGGCAGTGGTGAGTATGAAAAAACAATATTCAGGACACGCCAAACGAGTAATGCTAGGAGTGTGGTCATTCTTACGTCAATTTATGTACACCAAATTTGTTATTGTGGTCGATGATGATGTCAATGCTCGCAACTGGCAAGATGTGATCTGGGCAATGACGACTCGCATGGATCCTGCCAGAGATACCACTATTATAGAAAATACACCGATTGATTATCTCGACTTTGCCTCCCCAGTCTCAGGACTCGGCTCTAAAATGGGCTTTGATGCTACTAATAAATGGGAAGGTGAAACCACGCGTGAATGGGGCATTCCGATTGTCATGGATCAAGCGGTAAAAAACAAAGTAGATGCAATGTGGCCTGAACTTTTTGAACAAATCACTGATTAGACTCGCTTGGAGGCACCTAAAAAGATCGTTTATCTCTCGGTTTACATTTTAGTCGTTACTTTTTTACGTCATTGTGAGGTGCTTAATTAGCGCATCCACTAGAATGCAAGTGCTTATGGTGGATGCGTTTCACTTATCCACCTTATATTTTCGATTTAGCGAAAGTGTTGATTGACTATTATTTTATTTATCTTGCTTTAAAGTGCTGCTTGAAAAAAAGTAAAGAGTCAATAATAGCCAACCACTAATAAATGACAACCCACCAATCGGGGTTATCATGCCAAAGGCTTTATTCTCTGTAAAAACATAAAGATAAAGACTCCCTGAAAAAATAATAATCCCGGTTAAAAAAGCAATTCCTGCTACTTTTAAGAGACGTGTTGCAGAAAACAGATGCATTAAAATACCCGTTATCAACAAAGCAAAGCTATGATAAAACTGGTAATTGACACCTGTTCGGAAAATAGCGAGTAATTTTTCACTCACCAGCGACTGCAAACCATGGGCAGCAAAGGCACCTAAAACAACCGCAAACAGTGCTAATACACTCCCTGCTATTAAAAAGAATCTTTCACTCATCTTCTATTCCTTGTGCTGAATCAGCGAGTAGATCAAGGTTTTGGCAAATACTGTACCCAATCATGATCATTACCACCGATAGTAAAGAAAAAAGGATTCAGTAACGAGTCTTTCGTATTATATAAAAGGGGGCTCATATCTGTTTTTACTAAACATCCACCCGCCTCATTGACAATACAGTGTGCGGCTCCTGTGTCCCATTCTGATGTCAACCATAAGCGCGGATAAAGATCAGCAACACCTTCAGCAACATAACACATTTTTAAAGAACTGCCCGTCTGTATCATTTTATGCGCCCCTAGATTTTCAATAAAAATCTGTAAATCACCTTTAGCATGAGAGCGACTCACCACCAAAGTTGGCACTTTAGGTAAAGCTCGCACTGATATTTTTTTACCCTGCTGCTCAGCACTGTCTTTAAATGCACCATGTCCTTGGCAAGCATAATAACTTAGTTCAAGGACAGGTACGTAAACAACTCCTAATATGGAATGATGCCGATGAATTAAGGCAATATTCACCGTAAAACCATCTCGCTGATCAATAAATTCTTTTGTACCGTCCAAAGGATCAACTAACCAATAAGTGTCCCAACTTGAACGCTCTTTAAAAGACAGTGTCGCTTCTTCTTCGGTAAGAATAGGAAAATCACCTGCAAGTTTTTTCAACTCTTGAATAATATGTGTATTAGCGGCTAAATCTGCTTCTGTTACAGGCGACTTATCTTCTTTGTATTCAACCGAAAAATCACGATTGAAGACGGTCATAATCTTCTCACCTGCTTCAATCGCTATCCGTTTAACATCAGGTAATAATACGGGTAATAGTTGTTCTACTTCTTTTGTTATCATTGTTTAATTTATCCTGTTTGAAAACTTTAAATCTACCGCTTTAATATTAAATAATCGAGAACTAGCAATTTTTCTTGTTTTATGTATAGTCGGTTTTTTCATAATTCACCCCCCCCTAATACGTACTTAACTATGCTAAATAAAATTGTTCTTGATTGGACAAAGATTCACACTGTCTTTCTCGATATGGACGGTACTTTGCTAGACTTACACTATGATAATCATTTTTGGTTAGAATATATGCCTATAAAGTATGCAGAAAAGTATCAATTGACACTCAGTGAGGCAAAAGAACAACTTATATCACGTTCTAATGCAATGAGAGGAACGCTAAACTGGTATTGTATTGATCATTGGAGTGAAAAGTTAGCAATGGATATACTAATGCTAAAACAAGAAATCTCTGAGCGTATTAAAATACGTGATCATGTTGATACTTTTCTTAGCTTTTTACAGCAACAAAAAAAGCATATTATTCTGCTAACCAATGCTCCCCCTAAAACTATGCGGATTAAATTTCAGCATGTCGCCATTGAACAATATTTTGATCAGATCATTAGCTCTCACCAAATTGGGTTAGCAAAAGAGCAACAGGGATTTTGGAGTAAACTCCATCAACAAATTGATTTTAAGGTTAAAAATAGCTTATTGATTGATGATAATTTATCGGTGCTACGTGTCGCTCAACAGTATAATATTGCACATTTATTAGCAATTCATCAGCCTGATTCGCAAAAAATAGCCGTTGATACCGAGGAGTTTACTGCGATTGAATCTTTTAGGCAGTTATTTTAAAACGATCCAATCTTGTAAATTACATCTTTTTTCCAAGAAAATCTAAGATATTATCAACCCCCACGGTTTCAGCCTCAGCGCCTGTCCGTGCCTTATATTCAAATTGATTTTCTTTTAAACCACGCTCAGAAATAACCAGACGATGCGGAATACCTAATAGCTCATGATCTGAAAACATAGCGCCTGCTCGCATTTTACGATCATCAAATAAAACATCATAACCTGCATTTAATAAGTCTTGGTATAACTGATCCGCAACTGCCTTGACTTTCCCTGATTTATTATAATTAAGTGGTATTAGACTAATTTGAAAAGGAGCTAATGCATCAGACCAAATAATCCCCTTATCATCAAAATTCTGTTCAATACTAGCGGCAACTAAACGAGAAACGCCAATACCATAGCACCCCATGGTCATAACTTCTGCTTTACCCTTTTCATTTAATACCGTTGCATTGAGTCCTTTAGAATATTTTTTTCCTAGCTGAAAAATATGCCCAACTTCAATACCGCGCAAAATAGATAAAGTCCCTTGACCATCAGGGCTAGGATCACCATCGACAACATTACGAATATCAACAAACTGCGCTTCAGGTAAATCTCGCCCCCAATTAACACCCGTAAAATGCTTGCCGTCTTGATTAGCACCACAAATAAAATCAGCCATTTTTTGGGTAGAATAATCAGCAAAAATCGTAATATCTAAACCAATTGGCCCTAGCGAACCTGATTTGCATCCTGCCGTTGCTAGCACCTGTTCGTTACTAGCAAAGGTCAATGGTGCGCTAACGCCTTCTAATTTTTCTGCTTTAATTTCATTTAATTCACGATCACCAGAAATTAATAAGGCGACGATGGTTTGATTTTCACCTAATACGAATAAAGTTTTAATAATTTGATTTTCTTTAACATTAAGAAAGGCAGCAACTTCTGCTACTGTATGCTGATTAGGCGTATCAACGCTTTGCATCTCTTGTGATGGTGTAGGACGCTCACCCACAGGTGCAATGGCTTCAGCGAGTTCAATATTAGCGGCATAATCACTAGCAGATGAAAAGGCAATCGCATCTTCCCCTGAGTCCGCTAATACATGAAATTCATTAGAGGCATTGCCACCAATTGATCCTGTGTCTGCATTTACCGCTCGATAGTCCAACTCAAGACGCTCAAAAATACGACAATAAGTGCTGTACATGCTGTCATAGGTTTGTTGCAATGATTCTTGTGAGAGATGGAAAGAATAGGCATCTTTCATTAGAAATTCCCGCGCACGCATCACACCAAAGCGTGGACGGACTTCATCACGAAATTTGGTTTGAATTTGATAATAATTAATTGGCAACTCTTTATAGCTTTTCAGCTCTTTACGCACATAGTCGGTGATAATTTCCTCATGCGTGGGTCCATAACAAAACTCTCGCCCATGACGGTCTTTAATGCGTAATAACTCAGCACCATATTCCTCCCAACGCCCCGATTCTTGCCATAATTCAGCAGGTTGAACCGATGGCATTAATAATTCAATAGCCCCTGCCTTATTCATTTCCTCACGAATAACCGCCTCCACTTTACGCAATACTTTTAAACCAAACGGTGCCCATGTATATAACCCCGATGCAAGACGACGAATCAAACCTGCTTTAAGCATTAATTGATGACTAATAATTTCCGCATCAGCTGGGGTTTCACGGAGAGTAGAAATAGGAAATTGAGAAACTTTCATAGAGATAGACGCTTGCAAAAGATTAAATAAAGCCCATAATTATACGTTGAAAGCCTGTTGACAGAAAGTGATTATAAGAATGTCATTTGAGTGATTCTTTCGTCCTCATTTATAAAGATCAACACAGGACTTAAAATTCTTTACTGTATTTTCCTGAAACAACAATCCAAAACGCATCCTGTTGACATTGCTGAATCAACTTTGCTTTTATTTTAGGCGGTACAATAATTTGCCCCCAAGTAAGCTTTCCTATTTTTTGGCTTTTTAAAATATAAAAGGGCATATTTTCTTTCACCACCGTCCCACATTTTTCACCATGCGGGGCTTTTCTTACATTTAAAGCAGGAACAGCCACTTTTCTTATACTAGCAAGTTCCTGATCAATAAAGTTTTCTAAAATGGGAAGGTTTTTCAAGGCATCAGGACGTAAAATAGGATTTAATGGCATCGGTCTAACTTCACTTTTAATCGCCATTACTGCATGGCTTTGTGCTGAATTTCCAGCATTTACAAATCCTGAAGCAAATACAAAGGTATAAAAATCCTCTAAAAGTAAGTCTCTATTAGCAAGATCCCCCCCATCCCATGTTGTTGCATGACAACCTGAGCAATATTTAGATAAATAATTTTTTCGCAATGCCATAAAGCGAGTTGCTATTGTTGCAGAGCTTTGAATGATTTCTTTAGCAAAGCTTTTTAAATCATAGCTGACTTCATTTTCATCTTTTATTGCATCACTTAATTTTCTTGGAGAGCCATCAAATTTACCAATAATAAAGATGCCTTTTTGCTTAGATTTATACCCTGTATCATCCACAAACCAAATAGCCCCATCACGCGCAACAGTCATCGCAACAGGAGAACCTAAGGGTCGGTAAGGAGAATAGCCAAACCAGCCCTTAATTAATTCTTTTTGCTGTGCTGATCGAGGCATATTTTGTACATAATCCTTATAAAAATTCTTTTGATAAGGAGAGTCAATATTGGAGCGATTAATGCTTTTTTTATCAGACCAATAAAAGGCATCCTTATTATCGGATAATTTAGGTCTTCCTTTTTCATCCACATCAAAATAGACAATTCGATGTCCTGGAGAACGATAACCATGAAATGCAATGATTAATTTCCCTTTCAACTCAGGGAATAAATTTTTATCTTCAGGATAATATAACATGCCAAGTGGCGCAGCATGAGGCGGAAGTAATACCCAAGGCGCTTGATAAGTCCCTTCGCTATTTTGATAACCTGTTTGACATTTAAAGCCCTTATAACTTGAAAAAGCGGGGGATTGATTCTCAAAATTATAACAATACGGCCAGCCATAATGCTTGTCTTTTTCAATAATATTGATTTCTTCAAAAGGTGAAAACTCACTTTTTAAATCCATTGCATTTTCAGCTTGAATCAGCGTTCCTGATTTTTTATGAATGGCAAGTGCCATAGAATTTCTTAAACCTTTTGCCAATACGCTATAGTTTGGCGACCAACTCATTTCCCCTGTTCTCTTATAAAACCGCAACCCCGCAGTGGATGCTGTAAAACGACAGGCTTGATTTTTATCTTCTAAACATTGATCCGAAGGTGCGCCAATATTAACAATTAGATTAAATGCTTTATCAAATACAAACAAAGTCACAGGATGTTTATTTTTACCATCTGCCATTGGTAGATCACTGATAATAACGTGTTTAGTTGGAAATTCTTCAGATGCATCAAACCAGAAAATTTGATTATCCTCACCAATAAAGACCTTATTAGTTGGCCCAAGAGCAACTGCATGAGGAAGACTAAGTTGATTCAAGCCTAAGTCTACTATCTCGTATTGTTGATTATGTTTCTTTAGCTTGACAACTTTGCCTAATCTGCGCCCCCATCCTCCCATATCCGTCAAAATAAAATCATCGCTATCAGGGAGTTGAATAAGTGCTCTAGGCTTTCTTAGTGTTTTATCACTTGCATTAATCGCCTTAACCAAGCCGACACAAACGCCCTCCTTTGCATCTACCCAAACTCTAGCAAAGCCCATGCAACTGCTATCCCCTTTTTGAATCGCCAAACCTGCTATTTTTTCAACCGTAATTTTATTACTGGATGCTGTATTGGGATTACTAGGATTACTAGGATTACTAGGATCAGGATCAGAAACTGAACTCTTACAAGCAATTAAAGTAAATAATAAAAATAATGCTATAGAATATAATTTAAAGGTCATGCTTTCCTTAATACCTTTGCTAATCATGCTTTGTAGGGTGGATAAGTGATAGCACATCCACCAAAATCAATGTGTTACGGTGGATGCGTTATACTTATCCACCCTACAATTTAAATCTGGCAAAGGTATTGTTCCTATTGCTTTATAAGTCTCTTCGCCTCATCAATAAGCGTTTTAAGCTCATTAAAATTAGGCAGTTTGCTACGTTTTGTGATATGTTCATAAACGGCTTTAATATTTTCAGAAATTATCTCAGGCTTTGAAGTTGCAAGTTCTTTCACCGAATTAACTCCTGATAATTCCAGTAATTCTGCCAAAATACCATCAACCCCTTTCACACGCATTAAATCAGCATTATTGACCCAAGTACGAACAACCCATGCTTCTTTGCCTAAACTTTTTGATAATAAGTTAATCCCTATTTCAGTCTTGGCTTTTGCTAATAAATCCTCTGTTGTCTTGATATTCATGTTTGACAATCGTCTCTGATCTTCTTCTGAAAGTGCTTGGATGGAGCCGATGGCTAGCACGCTACTTTTATTCTTTTGATCTTGCTTTTGATCAATCGAATTATTATTTTGGGCTGAATTAACCACTTTCTGACCAGCTGTTATTAGTTTTTGCTCAGCTATATTAAGCTTATCGCTAGTAACCACAAGTTCGGACATGGTTTCTTCTAATTCTGTTTCTAGCTTGCTTACTTGTTGCTGTAAATCTTTCAGTTGCTTCTCATTGTTTATTTCGCCTTCAGAGCGTTGTAAAGCCAATTGTTCTTGTTGTTTAATATTTTCTTTCAGTTCTTTATTAAGCGTTTTTTCTTTCTCCAAACTCTCCTCTATTGCTATTAATTTTGCTTCTAACTTAGCATTAGGACGATGCCCTTTATCTTCAAATTCTGTTAATTTTCGATCAAATTGTGCCATACTCATGGCTAATTCTTCATCTTTTTGTGCCAATAATAACTCTTGCCGTTGCATTTCATTATCTGCCATTACTAGATTTTTATTTAAATGTTTAACGGTCTGATCAAATGATTGCTTTTGCGCTTTAAGCTTACGTTCTAATCTATCGTTTTCATGTGACATTCCTGCAAGTTTATTGATTTTAGTTGCATAGCTATTGCGTTCCTGACTTAGCAAGTCGTATTTATCTTGCCATTGTGTATTAAGGGCGCGTAATTTATGCTGACCTCCTCCCCGAAATATCCACCCTAAAAGTCCTGAAACTAAAGCCGTTATCAGTAGGCATAACCAAATTTGAGATAATAAATAAGCCATTATTGTTTGTCCTCAACTGTTATTTCAATCCGACGATTCTTATTACGACCCGCTTTTGTTCTATTGCTGGCAACGGGTGAATTAGATCCATGTCCTAGTGCTGTTAAACGTTTATCATCAATTTTCTTGCTGATTAGATATTTTATAATCGCATTAGCTCTCGCTTGGCTTAATTTTCTATTTAGTCCTTCTTTACCTGTCGAGTCTGTATAACCGTGAATTTGAAGATTGAAATGACTGCATTCTTTCGCAGTTAAAGCAATATGGTTCAGCACTGAATAACTCGATTTCCGCACTACAGCGCTAGAGCTATTAAAATGAATCGGGGTTTTAAGAATTTGATTAAATTTATTTTGACAATTTTTAGCTCGTTTGGCGATTGTTTCTTTATCAATATGAGTGCCTATTTTTTGAGAGTGCTTATCTTTGATATGCGTTGGCGTTATTGAGACTGTATGACTATCAGAATCAGTTTGATCTATCTTCTTTTCCATTTTATCTGATTGAATTGCATCAACACTGGTAGGATCTATTTTTAATTGATTATGGATAATATTATATCCAAAAATACGCACCACCTGATCCGCCGCTTTTTTTTCAGCCTCACTCGGTGCTGTCCCTGTAAGAGTAATGTCACGCCCATCCACACTAAGATTTACCCATGACATATTTTGATGATCCAAAGCTGCCTGAGAACGTGTACGAATATCGTTTTCTATCACTGCGGAAGCATTCATCTTGTAAGTACAGTAATAGCCTAATAATGTAGCAGCAATAAGTGCTAATAAAAGAAGTAGAAATTTTTTCATCCGATCTCCTAAACTCTAAATAAGTGCATTTACCGTTTGTAGAAATATTACTACACTATATCGCATTAAAAAGTTTTATATCGGTTGATATATAAACAATAAGAAAAATTATTAATCAATAAATAATTATCATTATGAAATAATAAGCTATTTTTACGAAATAACTATAAATAACTGAGCTTTTTTACCATACTTTATCGCTATAGCAATTAATGATTCACAATCGTTAATTTTCTGTACAGACCTCTTATTTGTCTATTATTTTAAAGATTTCCTTAAGAGGTTTTCTTAATATCCCTATGTATTAACTCACCTTTTAAATGAGTCGATATATCAAAACTAGCGAAGATAAAAATGGAATTTAATCAAAATAACTCAATACTACTTCAATCCGTTTATCCTGACCTTAAACGTCTCGCCTCCGTCTATATGTCAAGGGAGCGAATAGGACATACCTTGTGTCCGACAGCCTTAGTGAACGAAGCCTATTTAAAGCTATGTTCAAATCAGGATATTGAAAGCGAAGATAAACAACATTTTTTAGCCATTTGCGGACGTTGCATTCGTCAAGTTTTAGTTGAACATTCTCGAAAAAAAAATGCCTTAAAGAGAGGCGGAGATCTTAACTTTATGACCTTGCACGAAGAGTCATGCAGGAGTGATACCCGTCATGATACAGACTTTGCAGCACTAGATGAGTCATTAAAACGTTTAGAGACCCTAGATAAAGTGCAGGTCAGGGTAGTAGAGTTGCGCTTTTATTCAGGCATGACGATAGAAGAAATTGCCTTGCTTCTAGGGTTGTCAGAGTCAACCATAAAGCGAAAATGGACAATGGCTAAAGCATGGTTATACAAGGAAATAAAACAATAGAAGCACACACCTTTGCACGTGTAGAACAGTATTTTTCTAGCGCGTTAAAAATTGATAATAAAGATAAACGCTTTGCATGGCTTGAATACGTTTTGCGTGATGATCAAGAAACCTTGAAAGAGGTTTGTTTATTATTAATCGCTCATCATGAAGCCGATGCTTTTTTGGCAAGCCCTCCTCCTTTAAAAGAAGCGATTGATGTCATTAGTACCCGCTGTCCTGATTTAACAGGAAGACGTTTAGGCGTATATGAAGTTATTGCTAAAATAGCCCGTGGTGGTATGGGAAGAATCTATTCTGCTAAACGTGTTGATGGCGAATACCAGCAAATCGTTGCGATAAAGGTGGTAGAAGTATCTCACCTTGAAACTGAGTTATTTCAAAAAGAACGCCAGTTTCTTGCCGATATTCAGCACCCTAATATTGTCACCTTACTCGATGGTGGAACCTTAGAAGAAGGATTCCCTTATCTTGTAATGGAATTAGTTGATGGCGTATCAATTGATAAATATGTGAGTTCATTTCGACTTACTATGCGCGAAACAGTTAAATTATGTAGCGAACTCTGTGGCGTAGTCGATGATGCACATCAGCAAGGTGTGATTCATTGTGATTTAAAGCCTGATAATATTTTGGTGATCAATAAAGGCAACCGAAAAGGCACACTTAAACTACTCGACTTTGGGATTGCACAATCCCTTTCTGTGAGTAATTCAGAACCCACTAAAAGAACAAGAGGCATTACCCCTGAATACGCTAGCCCACAACGTCACCGTCATCGTTCACCGCATCATACAGATGATGTGTATAGCCTTGGCATTATTCTAGGACAACTTTTGAGTGGTCAACCTTTGTCTTCGATTAAAAAAACCTCCTTGACAAAAAAAAGCTATCAATCAGCCGATCTTAACGTACTTACAAAAACGATTGAAAATAAAGAGATGGTTCAAATATTGCGTAAGGCTACCGCAAATAAACGTAACGCTCGCTATCAATCCGCGAAAGATTTTCAAGAAGATTTACAAAATTGGTTAGATGACAAACCTATTAATGCAGCACAAGGAGGGATACTCTATTTTCACAGCAAATTTGTTTATCGTTATCGTAAGATTATTTTTATCATTATTACGTTTGCACTCTTGGCTTTATTGATCGGACAAATAACTGGAGGCTATTTTAAACAACAACAATACTCAATTGTGCGACAACAAGAAGCACTAGATGCTGTTGAAGATCTTAATACCCTCCTTGCTTCTATTCCTATCACGCCTACCATAGAAAAAGAAGTGACAGAATTAACAGTGAGTCATTTGCAAGACTTAAATAACGCCACTCTCGATAACCCAGTCATTAAAAGGCTCTATGCAGATTTATCTATTCGTTTAGCAAATGTTAATGGGCATCCTTATTATGTGAATTTAGGCAAACTGACTAAGGCGCAACAACATTATCAAAAAGCATTGGCTTTATACAAGGAACTAGCAATATTAGAAAAAACTAGCAATGATCCCTCAATACAACAATCTATAAAAATTAATCAAAGTTATATTCAACACCGATTAGCAGAACTCGAAATCTATGATAAAGGTTATGAAAATATTGATTTTTTACTGCAAATTCAAAAAAAGATGTTGTTAATACGACAGAATTTAGCTGAACAACAATTTGAAGAACTATCACCTAAGCAACACCTTCTTGTTTTAAATATATTGCTTGCAGGTGCTTATGAAAGCTTGCGTGTAAAAGCTTATGCAGAAACATGGAAGTTATTAAGTCAAATTAAGCCGATGCTTTCTGCTAATGAGCAATACAATGAAAAGGATGCTCAACAGCACCGCTACCTCACGGCCTTTTATCATGAAATAACAGGTCATCTCTACTACCTACAAAACAATGTTAATGCAGCACTTAGTGCATACACTAAAATAAAACGCCCCACAAAAAATAGTGACGAAATAACTGCTCGCTATCAATCTTTGCTGATTCGGGTAGACAGTGCCTTTGCTTGTCTTGGCTATTTGCAAAAAAATACCGCTATGAAACGGCAACATTTTAAATATTTTGAATATGTGCGTATTAATATGCAAACATTGGCTAATAA
>WGBH01000039.1 GCA_015494435.1 Thiotrichaceae bacterium
AACTAACACTGGTCGAGCCCAAGTCGTTAACTTTAACTCTTGCGAAAGCTGAGAACGTTCCTGTGTAGTGTTCAATAAATCTTTCGCTAAAATAAACCTCTCCGATTGTCTTTGTCGCAGCGGCGTTAGTAACCTGAACTGTTTGATTACTTCCCAATAAATTCATGTAATTCTCCTTCTGTTGGAACTTTATCATTAAGCATCATATATGCAAGGCGATAGGCACGCTTTCCTACATCTTTTCGCCACTTGCTGTCGAGCATTTCTATAGACGCTTTTTTAAAATCACCTTTTTCAAGTGCCTCTTTAAAGCCTATAAACCCATTGAGTCGAGTAAGACCAAGGTTGAAAGCCATATTAACTAAGACCTCTTGCCTCAAAGAGCTTAAGTGCTTAAATCCAGGAAAGAATTTTTCTGCGTCAGACATAGCATCAATTAAATCTCGGTTAAACATCATTTCAGCTTCGACGTAGTTAATCCCACGATCCTCTAAATTCCTTCCATAGCCTATTGTAAGAATTCCTTTTGAATCCTTATATGGTTTAAACTGAGGCTGAAGAGAGCCCGATTCATCAAGCTTTATTCTTTCAATTAATCTGTTCCAGTCCATTACCACATTCCTAACATAATACCGAGAACTGCGGCAATCAAATCGCCATAGCTATCAAGCCAGAAGATTTTCTTTTGCCAATAGGTTTTATCATCCCGCTGTTTGAGGAGTTCTTCATCTACTCCCATGTTTTTATAGCCTTTTTTAATAAACCTCTGATAGAGTTCATAAAGAATCGCGATAGCCATTACCATGAGGAAAGACTTTTGCTCTGTTATTGACGGAAACAACAAGAAGAATTTATATAAAAACGTCGCGCCAGAGAGGTGAAAAAAGAACCAACGATTATTCAAGATTGCATATTTAAAAAACATTTTTTCTCCTTATTTAAGAATTGATAAAATAGCTATAACTGCGCCGCCTATCGCCATTCCGATGTAGGTATCCTTAGATATACCGAAATACTTAGGATTCTTTTCCTCGCAATAAGCATCGAAATCTACATTAACTTTGTAGGTAAAACTATCCACAGGAGTTAACGAATAGGCAGTTATTTTAACTTCAATATATTTTGCCTTTATCGTCTTGATAGAACGATACTGAATATAGGTTGACTGTGTATCAGGTTTTTGAATTACTAAAAAAGAGTCTTCCTTCACGCCATTATGGAGAGAAGATACAGAGTTAAGCTCTTTTTGAATGTTAGAAATAACACTCCTTAAAGAGTCAGCAGTAGATGTATCTTTTTTAACCTTAACCAAAATGACGGTATCCGGCATGACAGTGGCTTCAATCCTATCTTTGTTTATTGTATGTGAGTCTTGAGGAATCATCATTACAACACTCATACCAACAATCACACCGAATAGGAAGACTCTTACTAATTTCATCCTACATTTTTCCTCACGCTATCAAGTTCTGCTTGTAGCGAATTATTTTTAGATTTAAGCATTTCTATTTGCTTTAAGTAATCAGATTCTTTTTCAACACTAATTCTTTTAAAACTTTCAAACTCAAGCTTAAGCTGATCTAACTCTGATTGAAGTCTAATCCTTGCGTTTATTTCAGATGATATCTGTTGTTCAAGTTTTTGAATAGATTCAAGCAAGCTACCACGTTCCTTGTTTTGATTAATAGATTCAACCTTATCAGCCTCAGATGCCGCTTTCCTAGATTTATGCCATCGTTCCCTGATAGACGGAAAATACCAAAGTGTGAAGCCTATTAAGAGAACTAAGTTTGTCCACGCAAAAGGATTATCGACGTTTAAATAAGTTTCAAACCAGTTCATATTTAGCTCCGCTCAATCTTCTTAGCCTTTGCCCAATGCTCCCCAAAGTTGGCGCCAAAAAATGCTCCGGCCAATGATGCTTGTAATGCACTTAGGGCAATGATGTCACCACCGACAAACTTAACGCCAAACACCAACGCGCCGATGAACGCTGCATTAATGGCCGCCATCGTCCAGTAAAATGCCTTTTGTTTACGTGTTCCTTCCATTGCTTATCTCCTGTTTAAAAAGTCTATTAATTTTTTTACGCCTGTTGGGTTCAGCAAAACATCCTCATAGGCAACATTATCACCGCCCCGGAAGATGTAACTCACGGCAACCCTAACCCGTCCCCAAAAACCAAGATGGCCGGTGTTAAGCCTTACCCTGAAAGAGTACAGCCTAAACTTCTCATCGCCCAATTCCCGGACGACGAACTCATGTTCCGGCAGGCCACAGTCGCAGGTAAACTCCTCCTGGGCGTGTAACAGAGCCCTTTCCACCGGCCAATGCTCACACCCGGTAACAAAGCCCTGGTCGCTGTCCACGATCTTGGCCCCGCATTCGGGGCACAGGAAGCTACTCACTTTATCTCTTCCTTAACACCCACGTATGGCTCACCTCAAACACGGTGGCATACGTCACAGCATATAATATTACCGCCTCTGCCGTTATCTTAGCCACCAGCGGCCACACTACAACCAGCCAAGCCAAACCTACCCAATTAGTACCATGCCAGCCGTCCCGGAACGGCCACAACAATTGCTTCCATAGCGGGAAGTCGTTGCTGTTACGCTTCTGCCAACCCAGAAGAAACTCTCCTTCATCAATCAGGTCACGGGCGGCAAATAGCATGGCGACGAGAGCTAAGATTAAGTAGTCCATTATTGATTCCCTATTGGCGTACTGCTAATAAGCACCTTATCATAAACCCCAATATTACCTGAACCGACATTGACATAAAACCTAATATCACCAGCGTCACCTACTGTATTTACCGCTACCCAGCTTATATCAGGTGTAGAAGGCTTTGTACCTGTTGAGGAAATCCACACTTCCAAAACAGATGACCCGGCAGAAACACTTTTCCAATGCCACCATATATAATAATCGGTATTCTGATTTATTGTAAAAGTACCAGATACAGAACCAGATATTCCATCATACCACTTCAGTTTGTCTGAAGAAATATAAAGCCTACCAAGTAAAGCCGCTGCTGATGACCTAATATCTACAATGTACTGTGTGGCAATGGGGTTTGCATGTTCCGTGCGATACTTAAAGAAACCATATACTTCACTTGATGCCGTAAATGATGGTGATGCTGTGCCTATTGAAGCAGAACTTGCATCAATTCTTAATGATTGAGTCCCATCAAGAGGTGATGTCGTATAATCATAGTTCATAGACGCACTTTGTGGTTCACTCCAGCCAGTCGGTTGGCCTGATCCTTCAAAGTTTTCAGATAACAGATAAACAGGTGAATCGTGATCAAATGACTTAAACCGTGAAAATTTATTGAATTTCATAATATCTCCATATTTTACTCCAACTTTCGATATAGCAATATCAGGATCACCAACATTTGTTTTCTTTAGTTCTATATTGACTATATCATTATTAACAGTTCGTCGAAACCTTAAATATATAGGCATCCATAGAGGGTATACTTCTACCGTTCTATGCATTACAGCATAATCAGCTGCTGGGTATGAAGATGAGAAATGGATATTAACGTCAAGATATGAATAATTCTTTGCCAAAACTGTGTCTATATGTTGGGCATATATTTCAACCTGAACCTGCTTCCCATAGGGAACTGAAGATAAATTAACACTACGATAGGCATTGCTATTATCGCCAATTACCATCAATGAATCATCGCACTCAAGTGGCGTTCTTATAGGGTATGTTGTTGAAACACCAGGATATTTTAATGCATAAGTATCACCATCTTTTATTGATGCTCCTGTCATAGTCCAGTTATTTACTCCAGACTTATTAAAATAAGGATTACTCAATAGTTCACCAGACAAGACATTACTTGCATTTTGAAAAATATTTATAGACTTCTCTTCTCTTGAGTTACGTAATGAATAAATAATTCTTGGGCTTGCAGTCATATTAAAATATCCGCCTGCCAAATCTTCTATAAGAAAATATAATTTACCTTCATCGAGATATTTTTGGATTCCTGTTAAATCAAAACTTGTATCTGTTCCTATCAACATCCATGACGACGCTTTTTGCATATCATAATTGACCGTATTCATCCACGTAGTGTCATAAGATGTGCTATAATTTTGCAAGACATAAATATTATAGCTCCCAGAACTTAACGAGAAATCAACAGATATTCGTCTGAAATTAATCCCACCAATAGGTAATTTTGCCTGCACCAAAGCGTATGATTTAAACTGTATGGGAGTGCCACTTGATAAATTAGCATATTCGCTTGACTGTGTTCCAGCTGACCCGACAGAACTGTTAATATATCCATACCTTTGGGATATATGTATTTCACCAAATGCGTCTAACTTACTAAACACGTCCCAAAATAAAAGTGAATCTCTCGCCTGACTTGCCGTAAGTCCATTTATTAAATTAGAATCTGCACGCCATATTTTTAATGCGTGGTATGGCCTATAATCTTGCAAAAAATCTATTACATTTTTCGCATAATACCATGATCCCCACGAATTAGGGTGCATATTTGTACCGTCAAGAGCCTTGCCACGTTCTGTATTTGTTGAGGGGTTATAAAACGCTAAATGGTTACCAAATGATAAATTATCAATATATTGGACTCCGCTTTTTATTGCGATATTGGCGTCAGCTCCAATATATGCAGCTTGCCCCTGATGATAGAAAAATTCACTTGCAATTATAGGTTCAGAACCAAAAGAACGTATTTCCCTAATGAGCTTCTCATAGCCAAATTGATACTGTTTTTCACTTATATAAGACGCATCGTTAATTCCAACAGTAGTAATAGTATAAGTCGGTTTAAATTGCGCATAAGTATATGGGAATGATCTTACAGTAGAGGCCCCATTCACATGACTCATTAAATCAATAACTGTATTACCAGATTGAGCCCAGTTATCTACATAAAAATCGACAAACCGAGACACTTTACTTATAGCATTCTCATCAAGCGCACAGTAAACCCCTTCAAGAAAACTATCTCCAAGAAAAAGTATTTTGTCACTTGTCATTATAGTCAATGTATCTGTTTGGTCGTTATATGCTTTTCTGAACGCCGCATTAACCTTACTGCTGTCAATTGTTGTATCTTGTAATGCATAACCAGGAACAGAGTTGGGCCGGTAAAACTGGGCTTGGGTTATAGTCACAGTTAAAAGTAAAAAGCTAACTAATTGGAAGAATTTATTACAATAAGATTTCATACGATAACCACCCTTATTTTACCGCTAACTACAGCGGAGCCAGCCTTAGCAATATTGACAACTAACCCGTTAGCGAGCTGGTTATAACTCTTATAGTCGGGAAGGAAAAAGGAATAGGTTTTCTTCGTTGAGGTGACGGAGAAATTAGTCTTGATCTTTTTCGCAGTATCGATCATTTCACCAAAGATATTAGAAAATGAAATTGTACAGGTTTCACTGGCATCTGAGGAAATCTCGATAACTAATGCGGCGAGCCCTGCATTTCGCTGATCAATTGAAAAGTTAAATTTATAATCCTTTGAAGAGTCGCCGCCTGCAAGTGAGAAGGATTTAGTTAAAACTTGTTGTTGCTTCATTAATTTACCTCTTTATAATCTGCTTTTACAACATTCTTTGCTTGAGATGCACGCTCTTTAAGGTCTTCAATCTCATCCCTAGTGAGTTCAGCGAGACCTACCATTGACTTTTTAACAGCGCTATGGCCGGCGCGGTCTAGGAGGTCTTGAGCAATATTAGTAGAATGAGGGGTCGGCATCATGGTTGGATCTTCTGCAAGCATTTTATTTGTTCGTTCGATAGTTGTGGTCAGGATATTAAGGGCGGCGGGAGCTACTTCACGGATAGCGTTAGCTACGTTTATAGTTGACCCATCGCGTAGGGATGACAGCGCCGCGAGCTCGATCTTAGCCAGTTCGCTGTTTCTAATATCACTGACATTTTGCGGCGTGATGTTGAGGGCTTCAGCTATCTCGACATTTTTCTGCCCTAATAGGATTCGACGCAATACTTCTTTTTGACGCTCATTCAAGCGTTTTATTTCGTAAGCCCTTTTTCCGTGAGGTAAAAACTGTCCTTTTGGCATAACTTTTCTCAGTTTGGAAATTAATGTCATTTTATTTCGCCATACCATAATATACGAAATTTTTAGAAGGAATGCAAGTAGTTTCCAAAATTTTCCATTGTGCCCAGAGCAGCAAGCACCGCCGGTCTTATTGGAAGAATTTCGTACAATTAGATGTAAGCGACGCCGGTTGCTGGTGAGCCCTCTCCCACGATAATAAAGGTAAAACCTTCTGATGAGGACCCCACCAGCAAGAGGATTAACCTATTAGCTTCTAATGATGTCAATTAATGGAAAGTTTTAAAACTTGGGTGGAGTGTGTGATCACCAGCAAATATCGTGCCAACTCAAAAATCCCCATAGTGAGGGGTGTAAACTATTCACGGTGTGAAATGTTTACCTTGTAGATTGTTTACATTATAAGATGTTCAGGGTAGCGGGATTATAGGGGTTAGTTATAATAATCAAGAGGCTATTGTTTATTGTTATATTGCTTACCTGGTGCAGATTTTACTTGACTTGAATGTGGTTTATGCTTATATTGCCTGTAGGCAATTTGATATTGATGATCGCCGCGGGCGTCGGGATGCCGCCACACGCGCGCGAGTTGGGATAATAACGCCCAAACGGGTGAGGTCCGTTCTGGGGACTGTTCTTTGATATTGTGGTTAATCCTGCGCTTTATAGGGTGTGGTACGTAGTTTTGAAAGGCTGGTAAGTTATGGATTTTACACCTTTTTTAATGGACGTCAAGCGAGTTGAACAAACTCTCATCGATGAGAGAATTAAAGTTTTAGAAAAGTTTATAGAAACGATCTTGACCGAAAGAGAGAAAAAACTTTTATTAAAGTTTTTTAATAAAGAGCAAAATATTAATATTAATGATATCGAAAGGAAGATAGCAAAGATTATGAAAGTTTGTAGAACAAATATTTCTGATCATTTAAAAGCTATGGCATTATAAATATTTAAACAAATTAATAAAGCGCATCACATCGTATAAAGCGCAGGATAAGGTTTTAATCATTAATCATTTTTTGGAGAAAATCATGAAAGAGCAAAAACAGGAAAACCGTTATAATATCGTTCAAAATATCGTAGTTTGGTGTGACGGCAGGAATAAACCCGCAAAAAAAGATGAGGATTATGAAGCAAAGATGAAACTTCATGAATTTGAAGTTACTATTGATATGCCGAGACACTTAACACTTGAGCAAATTAAACAGGTTATAACGACGAGTAATAGCCCTCGTGTGGCGATTCAATCATCTATCAGAGCGATTTACCAAAATGACGAAGAAATCGAGAAGCTCGTTAAGCGAGAATACAAAACGACTTTCGAGGCGCTGTATGAGAAAACCGAAAGGAAGAGCAAGAAGAAAGAGGAAACAGCGCTCGAGGCGATCACCGCTGGAGCGATTAGTTGGCCGAAAGCTGTTGAAAGCATGGGACTAGAGAAGGCAACAGCCCTCTTTAAGGCCATGCAATGGAATATTCCCGAAGACGCCTCAAATGAGGACGCCGACGAAACGAAATAACCCTAACCAACCCGGGGTAGCGAAAGCTACTTCGGGTTTTTTATTGCCTCGATCGTTAAGCTGAAAAATAAGTAAAACACATTAGCCTCTTAGTAGAATAGGGCGATAAGATGAAATGAAAAACGAATATATAAATTTTATATTTCTATAGACCTATAAAGCTATTTTTATATTAAAATATATCACCTCCCCCTGTATTTTTCCGCTCGTTGTTGGTCTCTTAGGTTAGCTTTTTGCTTCTTAGTCTTTTTTCTAAGG
>WGBH01000040.1 GCA_015494435.1 Thiotrichaceae bacterium
GGGCCATTGATCATTTTAGGATAATATTTTTCTAAGCTCTGTTTGATCAGTTTAAGTTGTTGATGGTAATCATAATCAAGTCTTTGCAATGCCATTAGACGTAGGGTTTCAAAGCGTAAATGTAGTAGATTTTTTAGTTTTTCTTTTTCATCAGTACCGATTATTTTTTGAATAGATGGGTCAAATTTGTGAATGACAACGGCATTATTAATTCCGTTGACTATATCGACAAAAAAACCTTTTTCTTCTGTGTTAGGCTTGGGTAATAAGGTGATTTTTTTCTGTTTTAAGAGGCTATTCGTCACGGGCATTGCATCAACAATTTGAATAAGGTCTGCAATATGTTCTGAAATAGCATTAATATCAGCGGGAAGGAATGACTCAAGAAAAACTATTTCTTGATTGATTTTTTCGCGTACTGGCAAGTATTTAGGTGAACCTAATTTGAGTAGTATGCTTTCTGAGATGATTAATGCCTGTAATGCGCCTTCTTTATCTTTATACAATTGTAGGCGCTCAGTGGCTGTTCTTAATAAAAAACGTAATTCCGCCAATCGCCACTGGGTATTAGGGGAGGGGGCTTTTGCCCGTAACTTTTGTTGCTCTTGTGTCAATAAAATCGCTTGTTGTTCTAATCCTTTACTCGCGCGTTGCGTCACTTTTTTGACCGTTTCTAAAACCGCTACTGATTGTTTGAATTGTTGACGGCTTTTATTAAAATCATGTAATAATTCTTGATTAAGTGCAGTAACAGTTGATTTGTTAGCAAAATGACTCGCTTGTTGTTCTAATTTAGAGACACCTATTAAGGCTTGCTTAGCGCGTTCATTAATTTGCATCCAATTTTTATAGCCAGCGGCAATACCAATAACGGTAAAAAACAAGGCTAAGGATGCAATAAACAGGGTAAAACGAGAACGTTTATTTAATGTTTCAAGGGTTTCTACGCTGTGTTTAGTTGCATGATTATTTTTAATGGTCTCGTTACTGCTTTCTATTTGGTTCATTGATTATTTGAAACTTCCTTAGTCCTCAGCTTACTAGCTTTTTTGAAATAGTTTAATTAATGATGTGTAAATTGATTCATCACTTGGATCAGGTGAAACCCATATCTTAGCTGTATATTGTGTTTGATTCTGTTGTAAAAATAGTTGTTTTATACGCTCACTGCCAACTAGTAAAGGCACTTGATTGAGCCATTGATCAGCGTTAGTTAAACGTAGTAGATGAAAGAGGCTTTCGCCACTGGTTAGAACAATTATATCAAGTTGATGCTGAAGATAATGTTGTTTTAACAATTCAAGATCATTAGCAGGGCAACGTCTCGCATAGACGTTACTATAAGTGACCTTTGCGCCTCTTTGTTGCAAAGTATGACGTAATAGATGACGTCCTCCTTCCCCGCGAAAAATAATAATACGTTTATTTTGCACCTGTTGCATTTCATCTAGCGCTAATAGGGCTTCACTATTGAAAATTTTATCAGGAAAATAATCAACGACTATCCCTCGTTTATGCAAATTTAATGCTGTTTTTTTACCAACGGCGGCTATTTTAAGTGAGCTTAATATTGCTGTATCAATAAAGTTTAAGGCGCTTTCAACCGCATTTGGGCTAATAAAAATAGCGATATCATTGTTTTCTAGTGTTTCAAGCTGTTGCTTAATGAATGCTGGAGATTTTGGCTTGATAATCTCCAGTAAAGGAAATGGGATAGGATTTGCACCTTCCGCTTCTAGCTTTTTTATTAACTTAGTTGCTTGATGAGCAGGACGAGTGATTGCAATCCAGCGGTTTTTTAGTGGTTTAAACATTGATACCAATAGAGGCTAATACTTTATCAGCTCCCTGTGCTATTAGATCTTCGGCAACGGCAATACCCATTGTTTCAGCCTCTGCAATGGGAGCAGTTTTTTCAGCGCGGAAAATGGCAGAACCATCAGGATATCCTACTAAACCGCGTAGATAAATTTGATTACTTTGTAATTCAGAATAGCCTGCAATAGGTACTTGGCAACCGCCTTGTAAACGGGTATTAAAGGCTCTTTCAGCGCTTACGCGAATACTTGTTTCTGTATGACTCAAAGGAGCTAATAAAACATTAACGCGTACATCATCATCACGGCACTCAATACCAATGGCACCTTGACCGATGGCGGGTAAACTTTGTTCTGCGGGGATACGTTGTGTAATACGATTCTCAAAGCCTAACCGTTTGAGACCAGCAGAGGCTAAAATAATGGCATCATAATCCCCGTTATCTAGCTTTGCTAAACGAGAATTGACATTACCGCGTAAACTAAGGATTTCTAAATCAGGACGATATTGTTTGAGTTGCGTTTGACGACGCAAACTGGATGTACCTACTTTTGCATTTTGTGGTAGGTCATCTAAAGAGGTATACTTATTAGACACAAAGGCATCGAATGGATCATGTCGCTCAAGGATAACAGGGAGATGCAAACCCTCTGGCAATAGCATCGGTACATCCTTCATTGAATGCACCGCAATATCTGCTTTACCTTCTAGCATTCCCACTTCAAGCTCTTTTACAAACAGCCCTTTACCGCCTATTTTCGCTAATGGAGTGTCCAGTATAATATCGCCTTTAGTCATCATGGTAATCAATTCAACTTCAAGATCAGGATGAAATTTAAGTAATTGACGCTTAACTTCTTCTGCTTGCCAGAGTGCAAGGGGGCTTTTACGGGTTGCAATTCTGATTATATTCGACATAAGCTATTTCTATTGATGGGGAACAAAAGACTAAACTTTACGTCAAATAAAGCTTAGGTGCTAGGCAATTTGAACTATTTTTTTATATTAAAAGAGAAAACGATAATGATTAAAATACTATCCAAATTTTTATTACTTTTTATTCTGTTAGGAAATTTACTGGCACTTAATACCATCGCAAGCGATGCAAAAGGGGTTATTGAAGAGAAAAATTTTGCGGAATTAGCAAAGAAAATGAAACAGCAAAACAAAGGGTTAATGTTATTGCTCCATACAGAAGGTTGTTCTTTTTGTGCAGCTTTAGAGAAAAATTATTTATACCCATCCGTTATTAGTGGGGAGTATGACAAACAAATTTTTATTAGAAAATTACAAATTGATTCGGGTGTACCGATTATTGATTTTTCAGGTAAAAAAATTGATCCTGAGGTTATTTCTGATCGTTATGATGGTCGTTTAACACCGACATTGTTATTTTTAGATTATAAGGGGAATGAAGCTGCTTTAAAGCTCATTGGTTATAACACGCCGAGTTTATTTGGTGGTTATGTTGAGGCTCAACTGAAAGAGATGCGTCAATATATTCTGAAAAATAGTAAGTAAGCTAGCGAAAAAAGTAATTTGCCCGACGGGATTTGTAATTCCGTTGGAATGTTTGAAACGTATGAACGGGGTTGCAAAACCCGTCCAGCAATGTTTACAAAACGCGTCTGGCGACTTATTTTTTGTGATTTGGTATAAAAAATCACTCTTTAGATTTAGGTTGTCGTGCCGCTTTTTTTCTTTCGTTTTCGGTTAATAGCTTTTTACGTAGACGAATACTTTTTGGAGTGACTTCGACTAACTCATCGTCATCAATAAATTCTAAGGCTTGTTCTAAAGTCATTTTAATTGGTTTGGTTAAGATAAGATTCTCATCTGTCCCAGCAGCACGAATATTGGTCAATTGCTTTGCTTTAGTTGGATTAACGACCAAGTCATTATCACGACTGTGAATACCTAATAACATGCCTTCATAGACAGGTTCTGCATGACCTAAGAAGAGTTTGCCACGTTCTTGTAGATTAAACAGTGCATAAGCGAGGGCTTTACCATTTGCATTAGAGATTAATACGCCGTTATTACGTTGACCAATTTCTTCATTTTGATAAGGGCCGTAATGATCAAAGGTGTGATAAAGCAATCCTGTACCTGAGGTCATGGTCATAAAGTCGGTATGAAAACCAATTAAACCGCGTGATGGAATCATATAATCCAGACGTACACGTCCTTTCCCGTCGGGTGACATATTTTCTAGTTTCCCGCGACGTTCTCCCATTTCTTCCATGATTTTACCTTGATGTTGTTCTTCAATATCAATGGTCACGGTTTCATAAGGTTCTTCACGCTTAGCACCTTTACCACGTACAACTACTTCAGGACGAGAAACCGCAAGCTCGAACCCTTCACGGCGCATATTTTCAATGAGGATACCTAAATGTAATTCACCACGTCCTGAAACACGAAATTTATCAGGATCGTCCATTGTATCAACGCGTAAAGCGACATTATGCAGTAATTCTTCATCAAGGCGTTCTTGAATATTACGTGAGGTCACAAATTTACCTTCCTGACCACAAAAAGGGGAGTTATTTACCTGAAAAGTCATGCTAACGGTAGGCTCATCAATACTTAGTGCGGGCAATGCTTCAACATGGTCAGGGTCGCATAAGGTGTCTGAAATATAGAGCTTATCCATCCCTGTAAATGAAATAATATCGCCTGCCTGTGCTTCCTCAACATCAATACGCTCTAGACCGTGGAAACCCATCGGTTGCAAAACACGCCCATTGCGAATTTTTCCTTCAGCATCAATGACTTTAACTTGGGTGTTTCTCTTTACTTTACCTTGTTTGATACGACCAATACCAATTAAGCCTGTATAAGAGTTATAGTCCAGTGAACTGATTTGTAATTGGAACGGGGCATCGGGATCAACATCAGGATGAGCAACATTATCAACGATAGATTGGAACAAAGGTGTCATATCTCCCTCACTCACATCCGATTCCAAACCTGCATAACCATTAATAGCGGATGCATAAATGACAGGAAAATCCAGTTGTTCATCGGTAGCACCTAGATTATCAAATAGCTCAAAAGTTTGATCCAAAGCACGGTCAGGATTTGCACCCTCACGGTCAATTTTATTAATAACGACGATGGGTCTAAAGCCCATTGCAAATGCTTTTGAAGTAACAAATCGAGTTTGTGGCATTGGGCCATCAACGGCATCAACTAATAAGAGAACAGAGTCAACCATCGATAAAACACGTTCAACTTCACCACCAAAATCGGCATGACCTGGGGTGTCAACAATATTAATGCGGTAGTCATTCCATTTAATAGCGGTGTTTTTAGAAAGAATTGTAATGCCGCGTTCTTGTTCTAATATATTGGAATCCATCATTCTTTCAGTTACATTAGCACGATCACCTAATGTACCTGACTGTTCGAGCAGTTTATCTACTAAGGTTGTTTTTCCATGGTCAACATGGGCAATGATGGCAATATTTCTTAACTTTTCTATCACAATTCTAATCTCAAATTTGTTGCTTGCTTTTTGCAAAGAGGGCGCAGTATACAAGAGTTTGTAGATTACAACATGATTATATTTTTAATAACTTTATTAACAGCGTAGCATCAAATAATACAAAGATAACCATTGATACATAATAAGGTTTTGTTACTTATAAAAATATGGGAGACTTAAGGCTACACTAGGGGAACACCACTACTGATTGCAATTAGTAATATATGCAATGAATACACCAATATTCTTTATCAGATACAGTCATCTGAACCTAGTACTCCAGTAATATAGCTTTGATGGAGTGCCAAATTTACACTATTAATTCTTTTTATTTCTATTCTATTATTTGTTTAGAGGTAGTGTTTTTAATGGTTTTTTGATAACAGGAAACTTTAGAATGAATTTGTTAATAATTGATGACCACCAGCTATTTGCAGAGGGCTTGAAATTTCTCTTAAAAAGTATTGATACTTCAATTCACACTGCGTATGTCAAAGATGCTAAAGATGCTTTGCTTTATTTACAAAATAACAAGAGTCCAGATATTATTCTTTTGGATATAAATCTGACGGGAATTCATGGATTCTCCTTAATGCAGAAATTTCAGGAAATAAAGATAGAATCCCCAGTGCTTGTTATTTCTTCAACAAAATCTGTTGCAGCGGCACAATTAGCGATTGAAAGTGGGGCTTCTGGTTTTATTCCCAAATCTTCTGACAGTATCGCTTTAATTTCAGCGGTTCAAACGGTGTTGCAAGGGGATATTTATAATCCTACTAGCTTATATTCTGATATGGAAAAAGAGATTTCTAAGAATTCAAAAAAGCAAATGGCAAATATTACTAAACGACAAAAAGAAATTTTGCATTTACTTTCTCAAGGGATGTTAAATAAGCAAATTGCCAGCGAATTGGGAATTTCATCCAATACCGTTAAAGCGCATTTATATGAAATATTTCGTCACTTACAGGTGAATAATCGTACTGCCGCTGTAAAAGCAGCCTTTCAGCAAGGGCTTATTACTCAAATATAACTATGCGCTTCGTTGATATGTGTATATCTTATAGTTTTCAATAGAGTAAGAAATTTTCAATATGCAACAATCGAGTTATCTAATTCCATCAAAAGTGACAACTTATCAGCAACAAATTAAGGGCAGTAAGTTTTTAACATGGATTGCAGCTGTCAATTCTCCAACAGCAGCAAAAGAATGGATACAGTCACTAAGAGATCAATATCCTGATGCACGTCATGTGTGTTGGGCTTATATTGCAGGTGCGCCTAATACGGTTTTAAAATCAATGAGTGATGATGGTGAACCAAATGGAACGGCAGGTAAGCCGATGTTAAATGTATTAGAACATAGTGGTGTGGGAGATATTTGTGCGGTTGTTGTCCGTTATTTTGGTGGAATTAAGTTGGGTACAGGTGGTTTAGCACGTGCTTATTCAAGCTCCGTTAGCGAGGCAATGAAGAAAGCTGAATTTATACCTAAGGTTGCAATGCAAACAGTAAACCTAAGCTTTTCTTATGCAGAGGAAGCGCAGATACGTTATTTATTAGCGGATGAAGAAGGGGAAATTGTTGAGATACAATACACAGATTGCGTTCATCTTTGTTGTTGTTTGCCAGTAGAACATATTAATAATTTTAAGCAACGATTAGCTCGAACTGTCACTGTCGAACTAAAAGGTTAAAAATGAAAACCATTATTGCAAAGAGCCTGATTTTTACCAGTATTGCCATCATTATTAATTTTACCTTCAAAACGTTAGCTGCAAAATTAATTACAAAGGAAGAGTTGGGGTTGTTTTTCACAACCATTGATATTTTCTCTTTTACCCTGTTAATTCTTGTGGGGTTTCGTTCCTCTATGGTGGTGTGTTTTGCGAAAACAAAAGATGATATCAATATTATTAATATTTTTAGGCATCCTTCATTCCCCAGTTAACACTTTATGGATAAAAAGATGAAAAGTGCCTCTATAGCACAATAA
>WGBH01000041.1 GCA_015494435.1 Thiotrichaceae bacterium
ATATTAGCACTGTTTTAAAATCATCCTGCATTAGTCACTGATAGGGCCTATTGAGGCGTGAAAATTTAATAAGTTTGGTCGATTATTGAATGCTCATTCTTCAAATTTACACATAAATAAAAAAGGAAGCATTTCAACATGAAAAAATATGATTTATTGACAATAACAATTGCATCAATATTTTCTGCACCATTGGTAAACCCCGTTATGGCAGAACCCTCTCTTTTCGATTATAAAGAAGCAACTTCCTCTTATGAGGATGCTTATGTTGCGGGGAGTTTTAATATTGGCAGTGGCAATCAAGATCAATCCAACTATAATTTGGATCTGTCTTTAGATTATGAAAAAGTTTTCAGCTCACCCGATCGTAATACTAAATTTGATTTTGTAGGCTCAGGTTCTCGTTCTCGTGGTCCAAATGATGCTGATGAAACAAAATCTACCTTTCAATTACTAGGCTCAGCAACGGTTGATAATTATTTCCAACCAGGCAGTAAAGGTGCATTCTGGTATGGTAAAGGTGAATTTGGGGCTAGAAAAGATCAAGAGAAGCCATTTACTAAAGCGACGGTTGGTTTAGGTTATGGACGCGTCGTTAATGTAACCCCAATGGCTCGTGCTATCCGTGTTGTTCAGGCATTGCGTAGCAAAGGAGTATTACAATCAGACCTTGATAATAGCATTTATCAAGCAATCGCGGAAATTATTGCCAAAGAAGGCGAATATCGTAGTCGATACGGTCTTAGAGATTATTATCAATATTGGATTGGTGATATGGAAAAAGCATTAGATACCTCTTTAGGTGCTCCTGGGGTGATAAGATCATACGATGTTTTGACTAAGGAGCGTATTTCTACCCGCAAACATGGCTGGTTAGTACGTGCGGGTGTGGGAGCAGTATTAAGTGACTATGATGGTGAAACAGGCAAACCAGCAGTTGAAGTAGGTGCGGAATATCACCTTCCTTTAAGCAATCAAACGCAATTTTCTAATGAAGCTATAGTCACTACAACATTAAAAGATAATAGCAAAAGTTATATTTTTAATAATGCACTATCACTTACGCATGAGTTGACAGATGTGATTGACTGGGAAAATAAATGGTTATTGAGCTATAACAAATTAGATAAATCAAATGATATCACCTCAAACACATTGACTTCATCATTTAACTACTCATTAACGAATCAATTAGATTTTAATATCACGGCTACATTAGCTAAAACAACAACTCAAGATAATATCGACAAGCGCTTAACAATGGGGGTTAAATATCGTCTTAAATAATACCCACTTAACTTAAGGAGCGGTCATTATGAGCCTACCTATTATAAAATCACCTCAATTTACCCCTAATGAGTTTGCTAAGCGAAGAGACCAATTATTAACAATGATTGGTGAAAATGCGATTGCGATTGTTCCTTCTGCCTTACTTAAAATTCGTAATCGTGATGCGGAGTTTCCTTTTCGCCAAGAAAGCGATTTTTTGTATTTGACTAATTTTAATGAGCCAGATGCGGTTGCGGTGTTTATTCCTGAACGTAAAGAGGGTGAATATATTCTTTTTTGTCGTGAAAAAGATCCAAAGATGGAACGTTGGACAGGACGTATGGCAGGTTTAGAAGGTGCGATAGAAACATACGGTGCTGATGATGCTTTCCCAATTGAGGATATTGACGATATTGTGCCAGGCTTAATGGAAAATAGAACCTCCGTTCATTACAGTATGGGCGTTGATGCGGCATTTGATCAGCAGGTAATGTCGTGGATGAGTGGTTTACGCAGTAAAATTCGTAGTGGTATTAGAGCACCCCATGAATTTATTTCATTGGATCTTATTTTGCATGATATGCGCCTGTATAAATCAAAAGCAGAGCATCTTTTTATGCGTTATGCCGCAAAGACCGCAGTCATTGCACATCAACGTGCAATGAAATTCTGTCAAGCAGGGATGTATGAGTATCAGCTTGAGGCAGAAATTCTGCATGAATTTCGTAGTATGGGGATGGAATCTGCTTATAGCAGTATTGTTGGTGGCGGAGAAAATGGGTGTATTTTACATTATATTGAAAATAATGCCCTGCTACAGGATGGAGATCTGGTCTTAATTGATGCAGGAGCTGAGTATCAGGGGTATGCCAGTGATATTACGCGCACTTTTCCAATTAATGGAAAATTTAGTGAACCACAGCGTCAATTATATCAAATTGTCTTGAACGCTCAAAAAGCCGCGATTGATCAGGCAATACCGGGAAACACTTGGAATCAACCGCATGAGGCTGCTGTAAGAGTCATTGTTGCAGGTCTATTGGAGATAGGGATTTTAAAGGGTGATCTTGAGACTATTTTAGAACAAGAGAGGAAAAAAGAAGCAAAAAAAATTGAAGAACATAAAATAAAAAGTAGACGAGTGCGACATAATGATGAGCAATTTAAGGAAGAAAGCAGAGAAGGTAAAGAAAAAGAGTTAAGCTACAAACAATTTTTTATGCACAAAACAGGTCATTGGCTAGGGCTTGATGTGCATGATGTAGGTGATTACAAAGTCGATGATCAATGGCGTTTATTAGAGGCTGGTATGGTTATGACGGTAGAACCAGGGCTTTATATTTCACCTGATGAAAAGGTCGATAAGAAATGGTGGAATATTGGTATACGCATAGAAGATGATGTTTTGATTACTACTGACGGTAATGAGGTATTAACTCAAGATTTAATCAAAGAAATGGATGAAATTGAACAGTTTATGGCGCAATAACTATTTATATAGGATATATAAATTTTATTATGCAACCAAATTATCTTCTCTTTCGTAGATAGTGAGGCGAGCAAGATTGTTGAATAACTTTATTCCTTATTGAATGATCTGTTTTAAAATGAGTACTTAATTATGAAAGGAAATTCTTCTATGAAGTCAGCAAAAAAATTATCCAGTATAGCGCTTACATCTGCGACAGCAGCTTTATTATTAGCAGGCTGTAGCTCAACAGGCGGAAATAGTAATGCAAAACCTGCTATGAGTATGCACAAAGCGAGTATGGCAAAAGTTCAATGTTTAGGTATTAACTCTTGTAAAGGTACATCTTCTTGCCAAACTGCCAACAGTGCTTGTAAAGGTTTGAACAGCTGTAAAGGTAAAGGCTGGATTCCTGAAAGTAAGGCAGATTGTTTATCTAAAGGTGGCAAGGTTGGAAAAACTATTAAAATGTAGTCGTTTTTTTAGTTATTCTAAAAATTAATTTTGATAAATTTCACTCCGTTAATTTTCTGTTAACGGAGTTCTGGATTATTTCTAAGATATTAAAGAATAAATCCTTTATATTCTTTTAATAAAACAAAAATAAACTATGAAATTAGCTCCTCTTGGTTTTGGTTTGGGACTCAGAAAAGAGCATTACCAAGCAATATTAGACACATCACCTGCAGTTGATTGGTTTGAAGTGTTATCCGAAAATTATCTTGTACCCGGTGGTAAGCCTCTCTATTTTTTGGATGCTATTAATGAGCGTTACCCAATGGTAATGCACGGTGTGTCCCTATCGATTGGCAATAGTGACCCTTTAAATTTTGATTATTTGCAACAGCTTAAAACGCTATCAGAGCGGATTAATGCACATTGGATTTCTGATCATCTTTGTTGGTCTGGATTAGATGGTGTGAATACACATGATTTATTGCCCTTGCCTTATACCGATGAAGCAGTGATGCATGTGGCAACACGTATTAAACAAGTGCAAGAGTTTTTAGAGCGTCCTCTTCTGATTGAAAATGTGTCCAGCTATATTTCTTATACTCAATCGACAATGACGGAATGGGAGTTTTTAAGCGCAGTTGCAGAAGAAGCAGATTGTTTGTTATTGCTGGATATTAATAATATTTACGTTAGCTCCGTTAATCATGAATTTGATCCTTTAGAATACTTAAAAGCTGTGCCAAAAGAGCGAATACAACAGCACCACTTGGCAGGGCATAGTGATTATGGTGATTATATTATTGATACCCATGATCATGATATTGTTGATTCTGTTTGGAATTTATATGCCGAATCGGTGAAGCATTTCGGCCCTGTTTCAGCAATGATTGAACGCGATGATAATATTCCCGACTTAGCTGTTTTACTGCAAGAATATGAACAGATGAAGCAGGTTTCAGCAAGTGTATTAGGTGATGCTTCCTCTGTTAATACTGAGGAAGCTGAAAATGTCTGAGCTACTGAATTTACAGCGTAGTATGATGCAATGGTTGCTTACTGAAAAGGGTGATATAGAGACTAAAGTGGTTGGAACAAAGAAAGTGAGTTCTGAAATACGATTAGGAATCTATGCTAATGCCTATCGCTACCGCTTGATTGATGCTTTGTCTGATAACTATCCTTCTGTGCATACCTTATTGGGCGATGAAGATTTTTATAATGATGGGATAAAATATATCGCAGCTTATCCATCACAGCATTTCTCCATTCGTTATTTTGGCAGTCAACTAGAATCATTTCTTAGTCAACAGCATCAAGAGACCGTGGTGTTAGCAGAAATGGCACGTTTTGAATGGGTATTGCGCAATAGTTTTGATGCGGCGGATAAAGCTTCATTAGGATTAAAGGCATTACAAGAAATTGCCCCTGAATCATGGGCTGAGTTAGGTTTTACCCTGCATCCATCAGTGGCACGTTTAGATCTAAAATGGAATGTCCCCCAATTATGGGCAGCAATTGAAAATGAAACAGGACAGATACCATTTGAGCAGGCAGAGTATCCAATCCCCTGGTTGGTTTGGCGTAAAAAACTGAAAACCTATTACCGTTCATTAGACGTAGATGAAGCATGGGCTTTAGATGCGGTCATAAAAGGACATCATTTTTCTGAAATATGTGCAGGTGTTTGTGAATGGATTGATGAAGCCTATGCACCCGAACGAGTTGCAGGGTTTATTTCGCAATGGTTAGAAGATGATTTAATAGTGGAATTAGTTATCTAAAATGTGCGGGCTTTACGAAAATGATTGAACACTATCAATAAACCCATCAAAAAGGCGGTTGCAATACCATAAAGGTGTGCATCGGTTGAAACAGGTACGCCGATTAAATCGGCATTAGTCTGTCCGCTGTTATGTAAATGATCCCAAATAATTTTAGTAGGAATAATAATAAGAATAGAAAGCCCTGTTATATAATCTTTATTGTCTTGATCAATGAGAGAGTAGATAGCACCAATAATAAATAAGCCATAAAGCGCACCTGATAAACCTGCATACCAGTAAAGCTCAGGGTTAAAAAAATAAAGACCCAAACCTACACCACTAATTAACAATATTAAAGACACCCAAAGTTGCACCGCATTCATTACTTCTTTAAACAGTAAAACAAAAACCCAAAAACCTGCCAAATTAAGCGCTAGATGATAATAATTGCTATGTATCAGGTTGCCTGTCCAAATCCTCCAACACTCTCCTTGTTGTATACTTTCACGTAAAAACAATAAATCATTTTGTATAAATTGCATTAATATCAATACAATAGTGATAAATAAACTGCTGGTAATAAATTTTGAAGGCATTAGGAAGTTTCAAGTAATGAAT
>WGBH01000042.1 GCA_015494435.1 Thiotrichaceae bacterium
AATTTATTAATTTTATCCATTGCTGTTGTTGTTCTTTAGTTAATTGCAACTGCTGGCAAAGTTCGTTAAATGCTACATCATCAATAGCTCTTTGCTTAAAAATATCGTCTATATTAGCTTCTTCAATATCGCATTTTATTAAGCTAAGCTGTTGTGCTAAGCGAATTGTATTTTGGTGTTTAATAATCGCATCTTCTATCTTTTTAGCATGACGAATGTGCATTTTATGAATGTTATTTTGATGTTCGAATATCTCTTCTATTGTTCTAAATTTTCTTAATAACTTAGCGGCAGTTGACATACCAATGCCAGGTACACCTGGAATATTGTCGCTTTTATCTCCCGCTAAGGCGAGTTGATCAGCGATTTGATAAGGGTAGATATGAAAACGTTTATGAAAGCTTTTTGTATTGTGTTTATAATTTTGCGGGTAATTCCACCAATAATCATCTTCTTTGATTAACTGGAGTAAATCTTTATCAGCGCTAATAATATTAATTTTATATTCTTTCTGTTGTAATTGAGAACACCATGTACCAATCAAATCATCTGCTTCATAGTGATCACTAGAGGATTGGTATAATCCAAGCGCATCCAAAAAAGCGCGACAATATTTAAATTGCAATGCAAGCTCAGGGGAAAGTGGTTTTCTATGCGCTTTATAAGCAGGATAAAGTGCTTTACGGTGAGAGTTTTTAAGTTTTTCATCAAAAGCAAAGGCAATCCTTGTCGGTCGTTCTGTTGATAGTAGTCCATATACAAACTGCAAAAAACCAATTACCCCGTGTATAGACCTTCCTTTTTTATCCTTTGCTCGTATTTTGCAATAATTCCATGCATCATAAACGTAGATATTAGAGTCAACTAACCATACTGTCTTCTTATTCATAATTTAAATAATTTATCTTTATTAATTAGGTATTTTATTATCATATTATGCCCAAAATATAATTTTTACCTCATTGTTTTTTCTTGAAAAATATAATATATGTTATTTTTTAAACTAAATAGTCACTAGAGTTCAGGCTTTATTCAGCAAGGACTGTATATTATTTAACCGTCTTCGCTGATAACCACTTAGACGGGGTTTGTGGTAGTGGTTATCATTGGTAAACGAGATAGTGCTAATTAAAATAATTTTTCCATCATTAATGACACTCAATGGTAGATATTTGGCTCGTTTACAATTGATGACAAAGGTCTTTGCACAAAATCGGCCACGATTGGGGAGCTGGTTTGCTGGAGCAGGACAACATTGGTTTGGTTCTACGGGGGTATTTCCAAACCTACTATAGAGCGAATAGCAACTGCTATTCGCTTTTTTTTTGCTTATTATTTCATTAGCTTGCCAGTTATCTTATTTATTTTGGGAAATAATTCCCATTTTTTTCTAGCCGATAATCTCTTTAGTCTTTATACTAGCTTAAGAGTATAGGCAATGATAAGTAAACTAAATAAGCTATAAAACAATGATTATTCTCTTCTTCATCGTATAGCCATTAGGGGACTTTAAGATAAAAATATAATAATGAATACTGATTAAAATTTAATTTTCTCCTGAGCCTGTACAAGCTAGGTAAAATTAATATCCAATACAAAATACAAGGAAAGAAGTCATGTCAACAGTAACACCCAGAGAAATTATTACAGGTCTTTATGCAGGTACATTTGATAGAGCACCCGATGCTCAGGGCTTAAATTATTGGGTTAATCAAGCCAATGTAGCAATTAGTGCTGGAATATCTGTCGATAATGTTTATAAAACGATTATGGATAATGGAAATCATGGTGGATTTGTTGCACATCCCATTTTTATCACAACTTATGGCAGTTTAAATAATGCTAGTTTTGTTGCACAAATTTATCAAAATATATTAGGTCAAGCGGGAGATGCGGATGGACTCGCTTACTGGGAAGGATTGCTTAACAATAATATGTCCCGTGGTGAGATGGTTGCAGAATTTGTCAAAGGTGCACTAGAGTTTGATCAAACAGATCCAAAATGGTCATCACTCTCCCCTACAGAACTTGCTGTTGCGGTACAACGTCAAGAATTACTCCAAAATAAAGTGGAAGCTTCTTTGTATTTTATTGACACATTAGGTAGTGCAACAAACCCGAGCATGTCTCCTTTGGAAAAGGACCCCGCCTATTTAGCCTCTATTGCGGTGCTAAATGGTGTAACTGATGATGCGACCACTCTAAATGCTGCTAAACAACTAGTAGATTCTGCAAATGCGGCGACTAATTCCATTGATTTTCTTCTTAATCCACCTTCAGGTAAGGTGTTTACGGCAAATAAAATAAATTTTGATACAACAATAACCACTGACTCTATAGAAGCAACAATGACGGGAACTGATAATGATATTATTAATGCAACCGCAGCGCAGGCTTCTGGTACAAATACGGTTATCGATGGACTGGCAGGAGCATCAGATAGTTTAAATATTACTGACACTACTGGTACTAATATCGCTGATCTTACTAATAATGCGACAAATATTGAAAATATAGAACAAATAACTCTAGCCACAGGCGTGTCACAGCTCAATTTACTCACTGCTGATATAGCAGGTAATGCAGGCGGTGAGGTCAAGACGGTAGTGGGAGTTTCTGGAACATCACAAACCCTAATGACAGAAGGTGATGTTAATCTAACCGCATTAACAACGACCAATATTGAGGAAATTAGTGCAGTTGATAGCGCAGGATCAGGTATTAATGTGACAATTGATCAGGCAAACTTATCAGATTTGACACGATTAGCGCTAGATGATGCAAGCGCTGGTGGAAATGATGCACTCACACTGCAAGCAAGAACAGGAGCGAGCACGTTTGACTTCAGTGCAATTGATCTGAATTTTGATACTGGCTCTACTCTGCTTGTCAATTCAACTGCATCAACAATTGATGTCACTGTGGATAGCAATGATCTTGCTAATGTTACTACTATTACAGGTGAATCAGGGGCAGCTAGCACTGCCTTACATTTAACAGGTGCAAATGCAGATGGTGATCTTAGTGGTATGACAATAACGAATATTGATACGGTCACCATCGGCGGAACAACACGCACACTGGTATTAGATGATAATGATCTATCTGCTAGCCAATATACAACCATCACAGGGGCTGGGGATTCTTTATTAGTTTTTAATGATACAGGTGCTCAAGATATTGATCTTAGCAATACCACTGTGAGTGGATTTACCAGTATAAGCGTTGACGTAAACAATAATAATGATACATTGATATTAGATGCGAGCTCTTTGTCTGGTGCAGTGACATTAATAGGCGGTGCTTCTTCAAATATTCAATTTACTGAGAGTTATGATGCTTCCGATATTAGTGTTACGACAGGTGATTTTGATAGCCTACTACTGGATGCAGGGGTAGATCTTATTGTCGATGGTGATATTTTTGCCACTACTCCCTTCCCAAGTATTGATGGTAATGGAACAGCGACGTTAACTGTCAATATGTCATCAAGCACTTTAGACCTTGGTACTTATGCGCTTGGTAGTAGTTCTGATATTAAAATAATAATTAATGATAGCTCAGGCAATGATACTATTAGAGCTAGTGATATTAAATCAGCAGGCTCTACAATGATGATTAACTTAAACAAAGGTGGCAATGATGTTGTAAAGCTTGAAGACGGTTCGGGAAATGAAACAGATGCTATGGTTATTAACGATGCCGTGAGAATCACAGGCTTTACCCCTAATGATGACCAGATTAATGTAGAAACTGCACTGATTACAACGAAGTCAGTTGTATCAAAAACAAGTGGCAATGTCGATCAAAACTCTGATGGTATTGTTGTGCTAACAGGGACAACAATGAGCGATTTTAGCAATTTAAATGCATTATCTGCTGCTGTTGGTCACTACTCTAATGGCAGTGTAGATGATAAGATGCTTTTTGCTATTAGTAATGTCTCTGGTACAGAAACAGCCCTTTACTCTTTTGTAGAAGATGGTAGCAGTGTTTCCACTGTTGATGTGGATGATAGTGTCACATTAATTGCTATTGTTGAACATACAGGAAGTTTCGATACTGCAAATATTACTGTTTTTTAATCATATTTTTGAGCATAGGTTTGGATTTGAAAGGACTTAAAATCTATCGTTATATTGCCATTTTGTGTGTTTCTTCTTTTGTTATTTCTTGTGGAGGATCGACAGGAAAAACGGCATTAGTTGATCCACTGAACCCAATATTAGAGCAAAGTGATGGTTTTTATTCTATTAGCAATAAAACGAATAATTCACTATCCTCTATTCAAACAAAACTGAGCACAATTGAAGGACTTAATCTGACGCTACGATACGATGTAACAACGTATAAATTAGAATACATGAGTCGTAACTCTGATAATGAACTCGTAAAGGTTTCAGGCTTGGTGGCTATTCCGAATAAAAATAGCCCAAGCCCGCTATTAAGTTTTCAACATGGAACAACGTTTGTTAATAGCGATGCGCCTAGTTTTAATTTAAAGGTCAATACAAGGCATCCTGAAATATTATTTGCTTCATTAGCTTATCTTGTTTTTTCCCCTGATTATATTGGCTATGGAACATCTGAAGGAGAAACGCATCCTTATTTATTAAAAAAGCCTTCTGCTGATATTGTGATTGATATGCTAAAAGCAGGTAAACAGTGGTTAAAAAAGGAAAATATTAGAACTAATAATCAACTTTTCATGACGGGATATTCTGAAGGCGGCTATGTCACAATGGCTGCCTTGGAGGCAATGCAAAACAGAGGTTTATCTGATCTAACGGTTACGGGTGCAGTATTAGGCGCAGGACCGTATGATTTATATACGACACTGGATACCCTCCTGCATAGTCTCAATGATATTCCAGATTTTCTGACCAATATTGCTCAAGAAACCTTGGAATATTTTCTGATTCCTAAGGATGCAGAAGTGTATTTTGAGAGAACCTTTTTAAATCGCTATTTTGATAAGGATCGACAAGATAATGTGCATAATTGGAAACCTGCTATCCCTTTAAAACTCTTTCATGGTGAAGATGATAAAACCGTGCCTATAGAAAGTGCGCTCAGCACATGGAAGACGATGACGGCTTTAGGAGCAGATGTAGAGTTAGTCAAATGCACTGCTAATCCTTCTGATCACAGTCCTTGTGTGATTCCTTATTTGAACTATACCCTTAATTATTTTGCAGGATTGAGTCAGAATTTATAATTTTTTTTACCTCATATTAGTCATATTGAGTGTCTTTCCAGCGACGAAGAGTGGTAAAGACCTCAACAGGACTATTTAATGACTTCCCTGCAAATTTTTCTGCGGCTTCAATCACTGTTTTTTGATCACAACGTAAAAAAGGATTGGTTTTCAACTCATCTGCTAGATTAGTTGGTACAGTTGCTTGGTCTTGATCGATTAATTTCAAACACGTTGTCTCATGCTGTAATAAATCTTGATTCTCTGGTTCTACCCATTTAGCAAAACCTATATTGTCTAAGGTGTACTCATGTGCACAGAAGATTTTTGTATCAACAGGTAACTTGGCTATTTTTTGTAATGATTGATACAGCTCTTCTATTGTTCCATCAAAAACACGCCCACATCCATTAGAAAAAAGAGTATCTCCGCAAAAAAGCAAGCCTTTAGTATAATAACTAATATGACCTGCGGTATGACCAAAGGTATCTAATATCTGTAATTTAATGCCTATTTTTTCCAGTTCAATCGTATCATCCTGTTCTACAGCGTGAGTGCGTCTTGTAATTTTCTCTGTTTTAGGGGCATAAACAGGAAGATCAGGATATTTTTTTAATAAAGCACTAATCCCCGCGACATGATCGCTATGACGATGCGTAATTAAAATAGCAACGGCTTCTATATTTTTTTTCTCAAATGTTTCAATAACAGGCTTTGCATCACCTGGGTCTATAATAGCCCCATAGCGTTGCTTATCATCACAAAGTAGCCAAATATAGTTATCAGAAAATGCGGATACAGTGAGGATGGAAGGCATAATAATATTTTCTCTATACAAAAATTTTAGCACACCAATATGATAGGCTTTATATTGGAATACTGGATTATTGAAGCAATAACTTGACTGCTAATTGAAAGGTTTGCTGTTCTGATATTCTTTTTTTGGGTTTAATCTCTAATGTTTTGTACATTTTTCCATACATCTTTAGAGCTTTTTTGTAACTAAGATCATCACTACGACTTTTTCTTATTGTTTTACGAGTAAATCCTCGTGTTTTGGTATTACTTTGTTTTTTGAAAGATATTCGATGCGCCTTTAGCTTATTGTAAATTCTCAGTACATTTTTAACATAACGACGTGTTTCACGATAAGGCGGAACTCCCTTATATTTATCAACCCGTCCTTCACCTGCATTATAAGCGGCAGCTGCATGGCGCATATCATCTTTATAGTGACCCATTAAAAATTTAAGATATTTTGTGCCACCTTTAATGTTTTGCTTTACACTTATACCGCTTTCTACACCAAAACGTTTTGCAGTAACTGGCATTAATTGCATCAATCCTTTAGCGCCAACAGGTGAGACAGCTTTGGCATTAAAACAAGTTTCAACCGCCGCAATAGCCAATACAAAATCTGCATTAAGATTATGAAAACGTGCATATTTTTCAATTATTGCTTTGTAAGGACGTGCTTTTTTTAGAAT
>WGBH01000043.1 GCA_015494435.1 Thiotrichaceae bacterium
CACTAAATCTGCTGCGATTCTAGCTGTTGAACCTGCAACGAAGTATTTTATGAGTTCCAACTGCTTATTTCTGCTTAGTTTACAATGCTTTATGTACATCTGATCACCTTAACTTTTTTAAAGTCAGGTGTCAGCCCCTATTTTTATCTATAAAATCCCATTTGGGTTTTCTTTTATTGTAGACGATAGCTTCGGGTTTAAACCAAGAACTATCATCTAATGTTCCAGCAGAGACACTAATGACATTAGTAACTACGTTACTTGTGCCAAATAAACGACTTCCACATTTAGGACAAAAATACCGTGTGATTTTTGAGCCAGTATCTGTATTTGATGAAAAATTATTTGTTTCACCTTCAATTACTACATCATCTTTTTTAAAAAATGCATTTGATGAATGCTCAGTACCAGTGCTTTTTCTGCAATCATCGCAATGGCATTGCCCCATTCTAACCGGAGGTGAAATAACCGTATATTTAACATTTCCGCATAAACATTGCCCCGATGCAAAATTATTTTTTTCTAATGTCACATTTTCTCCTGTGCTTGATATGTTTTATGTAAACCTAACGTTGCGATCACTGGCTTAGCAAAACTGGCGCGTATTTTGCGAATGCAAAATGCGTGACGGTTTTGCTAAGTCCAGTGAATTGCCTTGTTATAACTCATTTTTCATTGCTTGAGATAGCTTAACTGAGCCTCTCTTTTGTAGTTCTTCAGCTATTTGTTTTTTATCTTCTTCAGAACGATTTTGGCTAAGTTTGAATTTGCATTGTATCTCATTTATTTCTATTTTAATGCCAATAATTGCGTTAAGCATTGTGTCTTTGTATTTTGGCTCCCAAGGTTTTTTAAGAACGGATTCGTGTATTTCTGTAAGCCTATTGACAATACTTCTTAGTTCTTCTTTTTCAGAAATTAACGTGGGTTTTCCATAAACATGAACGGCTTGGTAGTTCCATGTTGGAACACCTGGAGACCTATACCACGATGGTGAAACATAGTCGTGCGGCCCCTGAAAAGTTACCAACACTTCCTGTTCCTCTATTCTTTCCCATTGAGGGTTCCCTTTTGCCAAATGACATATTATCGATTTTCCATCATTGCCCAAAATGAAAGGAAGGTGTGATGAAAAAATCCTACCTTCGACTGAGGATAATAATTGACCAAAAGAATTAGCTTTAATGAAAGCTATTATTTCTTCCCTTTCAGTTACACTAAAATGTTGAGGTATGTACATGTTTTCATTAGTTATAACGCTTGAACTCAGTTGACCATAATACAGAGCGAAGCGGCGTATTATTGGTCAACTGCAGTGACTTGTTATACGTTTTTATGGTTAATAAATATAACAAATAGATAAGCTAAACCTCTTTTACGATTTCATAAGAAGAGATATCACTACTTTTATCGTAAGCATTATCTATATATTTTGATGGGTTTTCGAGGAATGACTCCTCTTTAACTAGACCTATATATGAACCAGATAAAGAATCAACCGTTTTGCATTTCTCGCATGAATACACCCTGGGTTTTTGATTAAACCTGTTTTTATTAATAATTTCATACAATTTTGAAGAGTCAATAGTGCGTGGTGAGCAACCATCATCATATTCATTATTGGTAATAAGCCAATCATAACTATTATTAACTTTCATTATGACGCCAAGAATACCATTGGTTCTTGAGGTTCTGTCTTCTCGTGTTATTTCTTTTAATGAATATGATATTTCCCAATCTATCCATACGCTATCTTTAATATTTGGAGAGATAATAACAATTGTCACAGATGTTCCGTGCATCATGTCTTTTAGATTGTTTTTTATATTTTCAGTTGATGTATCGGTTAAATCTGGCGATTCGCTAGTTTCACCATTGTAGTATGTTGCGTCATCACCCATTGCTTCAAGGATCTCATCTCGAAGAGATTGGGCTTCGCTGTATTTGTATGAAATAAAAGTTTTCTTTGCCATAAATATGTCCTTATAAATATTTAAAGATAATAATACAAGCCAAGTAGAATAATTAAGAGAGGAGCATATAAGCCAGATATTGTTGGTGATAATAGCGTATCACTGTAACAATACTCACCACCTATATATAAATCAGGTCTCATTTCGAATGGTTTTAATTGTTTAGATTCTTTAGATATTCCAGCCACATCTTTATAAAGACCACGAAATTTCCTTTCTTGCATTAAATAGTACGCATCAAGGAACCAAAAGACTACGACGGGAAACATTGAAACTAGAATAAAGTTATTATTTTTTGTGGTTGCGTAAATAGCTAGTAATGCTGATGATATAGTGACAGACCATCCCTTTAATTGAAAAGAGTTGGTATTCATTCGTGTAATGATGCTTTGAATGAATTCTAAATGTTTGATTGTGTCATCTGTCATTTTATTTCTCTTTTACGTATAACGACTAGGGTAAGACGCGCGGGGCTTTTTCCGCGTCGTGCTTGACCCACTTGTTAGATATTTTTTGGGGCTGTCCCAGATAACTAGGAAAAGTTATCATGAGGGGCAGTATGAGAAAGAGTCGATTAAGCCAATATAAGCAGATGAAACTGATAGAACATTTTGTATCAGGCAGTACGGCAAGATGTGCTGCTGAACTGGTTGGTGTAAATA
>WGBH01000044.1 GCA_015494435.1 Thiotrichaceae bacterium
CTCTATATCCATCCGTATTATGCGCACCTCAACGCGGGAATAGCTCAGCTGGTAGAGCACAACCTTGCCAAGGTTGGGGTCGCGAGTTCGAATCTCGTTTCCCGCTCCAAATTTAAAAAAAGCCTTATCAGTTAATTGATAAAGGCTTTTTTTATGATAGGGATAGCAAGAATATTGACGGAATACTTACTTATCAATATTCAATCTATTTGTTTCATTAAATTAGTCTTTCCAAACCTTAACTAATGATGATACAATTCGCGCCCTATTTAAATTAAAGGCTGAGTGGCAGAGGGGTCATGCAGCGGTTTGCAAAACCGTCTACCTCGGTTCGACTCCGGGCTCAGCCTCCATAGTAAAGACGTTTACTCGCACCGCTTGTGCCCAGGTGGCGAAATTGGTAGACGCAAGGGACTTAAAATCCCTCGGTGGAAACACCGTGCCGGTTCGATTCCGGCCCTGGGCACCATTATTCATATTGAAAAAGCCCACTTTTTAGTGGGCTTTGTTGTATCAGCCCCTCGTATTTTTTTTTGAAAAATTTAGGCATTCTTCATATATAGCTAAGAAGTAGTTTAGAGGCTTCCAACATCCTTTATATAACTAAAAAGTAGTTTACATTTTTTCGACCACGTCATTGCAAAGAACTTTGTGAATGTATTCATAAACGACAAAACAATCTCTTTACGTTATGAACAAAAATAAACGCTATGAAATCCTTTCTCGTTGGCGAGAGAATAATCCAACGCCTACAACAGAGTTAAATTATACTTCAACGTTTGAGTTATTAATTGCGGTGATTTTATCGGCACAGGCAACGGATAAAGGAGTGAATAAAGCATTGGCGAAACTTTATCCTATTGCGAATACGCCTGAAGCTATTTTTGCTTTGGGTGAAGAGGGTTTGAAGCGCTATATTAAAACGATTGGTTTATATAATAGTAAAGCGAAAAATATTATTAAGACCTGTCAAATGTTAATAGAGCTTCATGATTCAAGAGTTCCCGATAACCGCGTTGCATTGGAGGCTTTACCTGGTGTGGGCAGGAAAACGGCGAATGTAGTGTTAAATACAGCCTTTGGGCAATTGACGATGGCGGTTGATACGCATATCTTTCGAGTTGCAAATAGAATAGGCTTTGCTAAAGGAAAAAATGTGTTAGAAGTTGAGAAAAAATTGCTTCGTACTATTCCTAAAGAATTTATGCGATATGCACATCATTGGTTTATTTTGCATGGGCGTTATATTTGTGTGGCGAGGAAGCCAAAATGTGGAGCTTGCTTGATTATGGATTTATGCGATTTTAAAGAAAAAACGGAATAAGGTAAGCCTATAATGTTCGGAACGGATCGAAATGCTTTACGTAAGCTCTATTTTGATAGTTGGAAAAAATTTACGAGCAATCAACGCTTATCAGCATTGGAACAACAGATTGTAAGTGTAATTAAACTGCACCCCGAATATCAGGCCATGTTGGAAGCCCCTGAGTCTTTGTTAAGAGCTGAATTTACGCCTGAAATGGGGCAAAGTAATCCTTTTTTACATATGGGAATGCACCTTGGTTTGCATGAGCAAATATCTACTAATCGTCCCATTGGAATACAAGATCTTTATCAACAATTAGTCCTTAAATACGGTGAGCATGAAGCGGAACATGCAATGATGGAGTGCTTAGGAGAAGCCATTTGGACGGCGCAACGAAATCAAACCCTACCTAATGAAATAGCCTATTTTGAGTGTTTAAAAGGGATTAACAAATAATATAACCTGAGTTTGGGATAAGGATTTGCTTTAAATGGAAATTTATTAATCACAATTGATTTTTTATCTGGATTGTCATTAAAATATCTAAATTTATCCAATAACTGTGTGGAGGACTTTTCTTCATTACAGGCTGATATATTGATCACTGATAATCAAAGCAGTGAATGCTATTGATGTTTTTTCCTTACAGAGACCTAACGCAACACATGAAAGAAAAAATGAAAGTCTTTTCTATGTTGTGCTAAGATAATGGCACTTACTGACAGTTAATACGCCATTATGATACGTTTGTTTCTTCTTTTTTTTGCGCTCAATACATTGCTTCCCCCTGTGGGTGCGGCGATGATGTCTGTTAGTGCAACACATATAATGAGCCAAACAGGTGAGCATTCAATATCGGTATCTAATATTGGCAGAGAAGATGTCGCCAATTCGCATTGTTTACACATGTCATCCCATGATATTTGCAGTATGGATGGTTCTTCAAGTGATCTTTGCAAAGCTAAATGCGCTGTTTCTTGCGCTGTTTCTGCGATACATATCGCTAATTTTTCCTTTTCTATTCCTTTTATAATTGCGGATAGTCATCCTGAAAATTCTTTTCTCCACTTTTATAGTCGCTCAATCTCTCCTGAGTTACGTCCCCCGTTAGTTTAAGCTTCCTACTTATATTATAAATCTACCTAAGTTTTACCAATGCATATATTTTTTTGCGGAGGATCGGATACTGTGTGGGGGTTTCTATAA
>WGBH01000045.1 GCA_015494435.1 Thiotrichaceae bacterium
ATAGATACTTTTATCCAGAGATAATATTTCTCATCCAAGTCCTTATGACAGTATTCAATTCTATTCCAAACAGAGCACAAGGAGAATGCAATGGATGTCAATGAAACTTATCCCAATGAAATTTCAAAGCGACAAAGATACAGTCAGGTAGACCTCTTTTCACCTGATGGACGCATTGGCCGCTTACGTTATTTTTTCTATTCCTTAGTCTTACCTTTTTTGGTTTTTTGGGTACTTGCCGCAATTGCAGGTCAAACCAGTAGAATTGGGCAAATAGGTCAAATTTTCAGCTATATTATTCTGGCAGCCGCTATAGGTGCTGTAGTTTTTTTATTATTCCAATTAACCATACAACGTTGCCATGACTTTAATGTCAGTGGTTGGTTAGCCGCCCTTATCCTGATTCCTTTTGGAAGTGTCATTTTCTGGTTAATACCTGGAAGTAAAAGTATTAATCGTTATGGAGAACCCCCCGAACCCACCTCAAAATGGGTTAAAATAGCAGCTTATGTCTTGCTTATAACGCTAATAGCCTCCTTCACCTACTGGATTTTAAATTCAGACATTACTTCAAATTTTTCAATCCTATCTGACAATTTTAAAATAGCAAATACTGAGTATTAGCTTGACTTGATAGGGAAGGTCCTAATTTTATATACGATCATTCAAAATGAAAACAACCTATTGGATCACACTTAGTATTATTCTACTAAGTGTTCTTCTGGAAATAGCATGGCTTTCAGTTGCATTAAATGTGGGCTACCTACAGGAAAAGGAGCTTATTTCATTACTTCCCTGGCTCATTCTTTTTATCTTTCTTCCCTTTCTTATTGCATTTACTATTACCACAGGCCTATCAGCCAGAAACCTCAAACACAAACACTTTCACCGTAATCTCAATAGAATAGCTTTTATTATTGCTTTAGTTATTTTTGTGGCTATGGCAATGAAAAAAGTTCATATTCCTGAAAAACACAATACCATAATAGTAAAACCCCCCCTTGTAGCATCAAAAAAAATTTTTAACGAGATGAAACAAAACTGTATTAAATTCTATCTTCCTCTTGATGGATTTAATACAAATCAAATTTTAATAAATTGTGAATGCATTGTTAAAGACTTTAAAGACAACCTCACTCTAAAAGAGGTTGAGAGCATTACCCAATTATTAGCAACGAAAGAAACATCTGATTCTGCATTTTTAAGCAACGATAAGATAGCCAGAATAGTGATCCATTGTATTTTTGAGACTGATGCCCAATCCTAGGAGCCTATCCCATAATATTTGCACAGTCTCTGAATACTCCGTGACTAAGACTAAGCGCTAACGCACAAGACCAAAATTACTTTGATTACCATAAGCATAAATATCTTGAGAACAATCATCATCATAAGCTCCAACTTTAGTATAGATACACCCAATTAAAGACCCGCGTGCCTGACGAATTTTATTACATGTAGCAATCAGTTCCTTTCCATTTGTTTGCCCATGAGAAACAACCATCAAAGTTGCAGAGGAAATATGAGCTAAGAGCAATGAATCAGCCAAGCCCATAACGGGAGGCGCATCTAAAATAATATTATCATACGTCAAAGATAATTCTTTTAATAAATTTTCCATCTTTTCACTTGAAAACAAGCCAACTGGATTATTCTTCACTTCTCCCGCCGTTAATACTGATAAATCCCCAAGCACCTTCGGTTGTATCGCTTTATCAATATCATATTTACTCGCCAAACAAGTAGCTAAACCCACAGTGTTATCTAGTTTTAACCTATTATGAAGAGAAGGTTTCCTTAGATCTGCATCAATCAGTAATACCTTTTTACCTGCTTGAACAAAGGCAGAGGAAAGATTAACCGCTGTTGTTGTTTTTCCCTCATTTGGCATTGGACTAGTAATCAATACTACTTTAGGATCACCATCAGTAGAAAATAACAATGTGGTTCTTAAAGAGCGACAAGCTTCAGCTATCGCTGATTTGGGTTTATCATAAGTTAGCCGAACTTGGGTTTTAGCTGTTCTTGTTTTTATCTTGGGAATATTCCCTAAGACAGGAAGCTTTGATAATTTTTCGATTTCTTCAGAAGATCTAACCGTATCATTAAACATATTGCGTACAAAACTTACAACAATCCCTAAAAATAAACCAAAGATAAGCCCAAGCGACAAATTAACCTTTAAATTAGGTTTAAATTGGCGATAAGGAATATCTGCTTTATCAAGCACGGAAATATTATTTTTCCCACCTTTACTCATAATTTTTACTGCTTGTGCTTTTCTCAATAATTCATTATAAGATTGTCTCTTTATTTCAACCTTTCTTTTTAAAGCGTTATATCCGATTTTTTGATCTTGCAATACAAAAGATTTCTTTTTTTGTGCTTCTAATTCTTTCTTTAATTTTTTTAATTTTTGATCCGCAGCAAGAAAGGCCTTCTTTAAGGATTGATGATTTATAGTTCTCTCTGTTTTTACCGCCTGATTAATTTTTCTTTTCTCTACATTAATTCTTTTTTGCAGTGCATTAATCTCACGTTGTGTTTGTTGTAGTAGCTCTCGACCCATTGTCACATCAATATCTGCATGTTTTTTTAGTCCTGAAAGGAGAGTATCATACTCGACTTGTTTTTTATCTTTTTTTAACTTCAGTTCTCTCATCACTTCAGTATCTACCGCAGGGTTAATAGCTGAATGCCCCACTCCCATGCTATTCGTTTTATAACGACTTTCCATTTCAATGCGTTTATTCTCTGCTAATATTACCGCTAAACTTAGTTCTGACAAACGCTTCTCAACTAAGGTTTCATTATTTCCTGTTGTTAGCAATGAATATTTTTTTGCATAAGCCGTCAATGCTTTTTCCTTTTTGTCTAATTCCATTTTAGTAATAGCAAGTTGCTCTTTAAAATATTTTTGCGCATCAAACATCGATTCAGAGCGCCTTTCCCTATTCATAGCAATAAACTCACTCGCCAAAGTATTAACTATTTTACTCGCCATTTCTGGATCACTATGCTCATATTGAATGGTAAATATTCGTGTATTCTTCAAAGAAATAACCTTTAAATGCTTTAGAAATAAAGTTTCTTGAGGAATTTTACCTAAATTAGTTTTCGTTTCAGGAAAGGGAAACATTGTTTCAATATCAAACCCAAGTGATTGCTTCAACTTAAGTAACCAGAATTTGCTATCTTTTATTAGATCAGATATCAGATCAGAAAAAAGAGGCTTCCCCGAATCTGCTGCCTGATCAGGATGTATAGCCTTTTCATTTCTAATACCTAATTTATCAATAACCCGAGCAGCAAGCGCCTTACTTTTAAGAAATTCATACTGCGTTTGATAAAAGCTTTTATCCGTAACTTGCCCTTTTTGCTCATTAATTTTATTCCCATATTCACTTTCAGGTTGAATTTCTATTGTACCAACTGCTCGATAAGAAGGGGTAAGCGAAAGGGATATAATAAGTGAAAGCATTAAAGTAGCTAAAGTAATAAAGAAAATACTCCATTTATAGCCTATAAAAAAGCGCCATATAGTACGAAAATCAAGCGTATCCTCTCTATCAGATGGATAGTAACCATACCCACCTGCATGTTTCTCTTCTAACAATGCTTGGGAGTTTATCTTGCGTAAATCATTCATTTTAAATAACCCTATTTAACCCTTTAATACTAATCATAAAATACAAACATATCTTTACTTATCCTATGATGGATAAATACCAGAAAGACTGAATATTTATTTAAAATAAGCCCCATAGTGGGGCAACTAAACCACCTAAAATAGTACTCGCATCTTTTATAAACGAGCGCGTACCTGATTTTGCAACGACAATGCGATCATCTGCTTTCACATAAGGATCTCTAGCCTTACCTTCACGTATAGCTTGTAAGTTTAATAAATAGGTTTTAGAGGTTGACTTACGAAATAAAATAATCTTAGTTGGATCAGCCATATCATTTAACCCGTCAGCTAAAGCAATAGATTGCAAAAGAGTCATATTACCTTGTAGGGGAAATATGCCTGACTTTTTAACAGAACCCTCAAGCGTCACGTTATTATTAATCGCATTATCAATGGAAATACTCACCTGTGGATTTTGCAAATACTTAACCCCTAAGATCGAAGCTAATTTTTCTTCCGCCTGATGCTCCGAAAGCCCTTTAGCATGGAACTTTCCAATAAGAGGAAAACTAATATCTCCTTTTGAATCAACCCTCGCAACTTTATTTAATTCAGGTACCTTAAAAACACGGATATCTAACTTATCACCCGCATTTATTGTATACACATCATTGCTTGCGATATAACTCAATTCGTTATTGCTAGAAAATATACCATAAGCCTTCTTTCTCTCTTTTTCAGAAAGATCTCCCCCTAATCCCCTCCTACTATCGTCTTCTTTAATTAAGCCAGTTTTTTCTCTAGAAAACTTATCAACATAAGATTCTAAAGAATAATTGCTAATAGAACATCCTGATAAAAAAACACTACCTAAAACAAGTAAAAAACTTGCTATTTTTTTTGCATATACTCTCATAAGGTATAACGACTCTCTTTGTAAA
>WGBH01000046.1 GCA_015494435.1 Thiotrichaceae bacterium
AAACGTATATAAAGAAACAAAAGAAGGCTATGTGTATAGTCACATTGAGCAACCACATGACAAATAGCCTAACAAATCAATTAAGTTCGCCAGCAAAAAGACGCTGGCTTGGACTCCGCAAAAAACTCTCCGCCACTTATTTCGGACGTTATGCATAAAGAAATAAAACAGATATGAGCAATCACAATACACTTTATATAGCCGAACCAATATTCTCTGAGAAGTTACAATCTTATGGTGCAGATATAAGTTTTCCTCCTATAAAGAAGATTGGTATAACCACAGATCATCCAGAAAGGCGAGAAAAAGAATTATTAGGTACAACAAGTCCGGTGAAAATAGCAATTGTAAAGGCATGGACAAAGGTCAACGCAAAACAATTAGAAACAACGCTACACAATATACTCGACAATTCTCGCCTTGATGGTGAGTACTTCTGGGATGGAAATGAATCGTTAGTAGATGCAGTCTCAAACTTTATAGCCTTATATCACCCAGAAGCAGAAGAGATAATTATTAGTGATGATGTGGATGTTAAAGCCGCATCTAAAGCAGCAGACAAATTAACAACCAATCGTGTCTATGGTGAAATCATTCCAATAATAGAAAAACTTAATGTAAAACATACTATTGTAAAAAATGGCAAGGCAGTCCGCTTAAATATGGGGGAATACAACGGAGTCATTGGTGTCCGTGGTGGTGGCAAATATACATTTACGATTTACTCTAAAACAAAAACATCAGATGAAGCACTAAACGACTTTCCTGGTTCGCAGGAACTATCGAGTAATTCCACTGGCGACAGCAATAGAAAAGCTAGAATACCACTAACAACAATGCATGTTATTAGTGAATCAATCAGTCAGTATTTAAGAAAAAATGCATAACAAACTCATCCAGAGGACTTTCAAACCTGTCGCGGCTTTTGCAAAAAAACCGCAAAAGCCCCGCCAGCTTTGAAAGCCCCTGATGAGGGCGTTAGCTGTAAAAAATAAATACAATGATACCGAAGATAATTATAGAGTGGTCAATTTGGGTTACATTAGATGAGCATAAAAACTTGGAGCTTATTCTACTAAAAGGGCATTTAATTCTTGAGTCAATGATGGAAGATGTAATTAATAACTACCTATCTAAAGACGCAAAAATAAAAACCCTGCATTTAACTTACTACAAAAAAATACAGTTAATGAAATTACTAGCTAGAGATGACATAAAGAACATTGATAATATATGCGCTTACCTGACTGAAGTTAATTCTATAAGAAACAAACTTGCTCACAATTACAAGTTTCAAGAAGAAAATGAATTAAATAAATGGGCAGAACGTGTTCTCTCAGACTTTCCAGTTACAAAATTTACAAAGTACACGTTTAGAACAAAAATCGTACACGCTTTTGCAGCACTAACCATGTCAGCATATGAAGAATTAAATGCATAACCATAAAAAATTGTCTATTACAAAAACAGCTAACAATGCGCTGCAGTTGACCAGTAATACGCCGCTTCGCTCTGTATTACGGTCAACTGAGCTTAAGCGTTAGGCCAATAAAAAATGGAATTACCAGGCAAAATTACCTTTAATGTTTTAGATAAGTCAAATCATGCAATAGAAGGTATTATTATAGAAATTAAGGTTTATTCAGGCACAAAAAACCCATATAGGATTTTATCTCCAAAAACTGATGCTACTGGTAAAGCTGTAATAACAAAATCTAACTTTATCGGGCAATATGAAGATCATTGGGAAATGGGGTTAATGGATTACAATGGCACAATACAAGATGCCAAAAATAATGTAGATGTGTATTTGTTTGACCCTAAATGGGAAATCAATAATAAGGATGCTTGTCTAGCATGGCCATTATTAAAGAATGAAAAACCACTATGGAGTTCAAGGCTAGAGCAATATAATTATCTAATTTCGTGTGTTAATCAACAATACAAAACAAAAAAGCAAAGCATTAAATTAAGCAAAGTTAATAACATTGATGTTATGGTGGCAAAAAAGTGGTTCAAGGCCTAACAAGTGCATTAACGCTGACCGGTTTTACACGCCGCGCCACTTCGTTCTGCTCTGTGTAAAACCGTCAGGTTATGCAAGACGTTATATTGCTGTAAATAATATTGTTTGTTAGCAACTGCATTAAACAATTGCAAAAATATCAACATTCAGTGCCTGTCGCTTTTTTTCCTTCTTCACCATTAACAGGTTAATTAGGCACGGTGGGATGATTACAGAAATTGTAATGCGGTAAAAAGTTCAGTTAAAACTTTTAGCTTGCAACGTTGTCAGGCACACCTGCTCTGCTGAAATAAAATCGGTGACATAATACAGCGGTATTCGCTGATAGTGGTGCAAGCCTTAAAAAGGGTAGCAAACACAGGCAGTGCTATTAAAATAATTCTTTATCGCCTTTGGCTTTTTTTGGCGGTTACTTGAACCGTGCAGGCTTTGTAAGTTATGGTTAATCAAACTAACTTCGGCAATATAACAATGCGCTG
>WGBH01000047.1 GCA_015494435.1 Thiotrichaceae bacterium
GCCCAGCTAAAAGTACTCTAGTTTATAGCAAATTAGAGTATTATTATGCTATAGAGGCACTTTTCATCTTTTTATCCATAAAGTGTTAACTGGGGAATGAAGGATGCCTAATTTTTTTATTTGATTCAATGGCAGTGACCTACCGAATTCATAGCTTTTGTTAAATTATTTTTGCGCGGGTACTTAACCTGACTCTGTTTTTTTAGGTTGTATGATAAGCCCAATACGTTGGTAGTAACGTATTGTCTCTACGTTAATTCCAATTTCTTTTGCAATGGTGCTAATGGTTAATTTTTTAGTCCTCTTGATACGTTTATTTTTTTACCTGATGAAATTTCAATTAAACCTCAACATATCTTTCAATAGTACGCTACTATCTTTGCCTTTTAAATCGATATGGAAGCAAGAAATTAAAGCGATGTCAGAGATAACACAAGGTGCATTGGTTTACTACAAAAGTAAAGCTGCGATAGTCACAAAGGTGGCGGATAAGTTCGAAATTTTATTCTTTAAAACCACTAAGCGGGTGCGTGATAAAGATATTAAATTACTTCACCCAGGCCCTATTAAAGATGTAACCAGTCTCGATATGAAAAGGCCTGAGGAGCTAGCAACTTTAGAGGAAACCTTGGAATTGTTAGAGGGTGAAACGGTTTCTTTAGAGGAGCTGGCTGAGTTTTTATACGATGATTATACACCACAAACTGCATGGTCAAGTTGGATGCTGGTTGTGGATGGGCTTTATTTTGAAGGGGATATTGATAATATCCAAGCCCGCCCAGCGGACATAATTGCTAAAGAGAAGCAAGAGCGCGCGGCTAAAAAAGCTAAAGAAGAAGCATGGAAGGCATTGCTTGATCGAATTAGAAAAGGGCAGATAGAGAAGCAAGATTATACCCATCTTGTAGAGGTAGAACAGCTTGCCTATGGAGAGCGTGAAAATAGTCGTATTCTAAAAGCGGTGGGTATTGGTGAAACGAAAGAAAGCGCACATAAATTTTTGCTACGGTTAGGGTATTGGAAGCCACAACATAACCCTTGGCCACGGCGGATGGGGATTGATATGAGCCAGCCTCAATTAGAGATTCCAACGGCAATTGCGACAAAACGGCGTGATTTAACCCATTTGCAAGCATGGGCAATTGATGATGTGGGTAATCAAGACCCCGATGATGCTATTTCATGGAAGGGAGACCATTTATGGGTACATATTGCGGATGCGTCTTCTCTTATTGCCCCTGATTCTGAGTTAGATATTGAAGCGCGTTCACGCGGTGCTAATTTGTATTTACCTGATCAAGTGATCCATATGTTACCACCTAGAGTCACCGAACAATTAGGTCTCGGCTTGCAGCAACAAAGCCCTGCCTTATCCATTGGATTTACAATAACACCCACAGGTGAATTAGAAAATATTGAGGTCTGTTTTTCACAACTTCAAGTGACACGAATCACTTATGATGCGGCGGATCAGCAGTTAGAAACTACTTTTGCCGGATTGAAAACCATTACTGATCGTTATCGTCAACGGCGCATTAATAATAATGCGGCGATGCTAAAGTTACCTGAAGTCAATCTTTATCTTAAAGAGGGGGAAATTTGTATAGAACCTTATAATGGTGATGGCAGTCGCCAATTGGTGGCAGAATCCATGTTGGCAGCAGGAGAGGCTGTGTCTCAATTTGCCAAAGAAAATAATATTCCGATTCCCTATGCCTATCAGCCTGAGCCAGAAAAAATCCAATATCCAGAAAAACCTTCTGAACATTATGCTTATCGCCGTTGCTTTAAAGCCTCACGCCATTCAATAGAAGCTGGGGCTCATTTTGGTTTAGGTTTACCCCATTATACCCGTGTCACCAGTCCATTAAGACGTTATCTTGATTTGGTTACTCATCAACAATTGCGTGCTTTTATAACAGGGCAAGCAATGCTAACGCATGAAGTATTAGTTGAACGTATTGGGTTAGCAGATGAAGCCTCATTCGCATCACGTAAAGCAGAACGCTTCTCTACTCAACATTGGAAGATGCTGTATTTACAACAAAATAAAAAATGGCAGGGTGAGGCGATTGTAGTGCTGTTAAATGATCGCAAAGTGACCGTGATAATGCCAACCTTGGGATTAGAACCAAGAATACGCATTAAAGACAAGGTTGAACTCGATCAATCATTGATAGTTGAGGTCACTTCCGTTGATATTGCTCATTTGCAGGCTAATTTTCGAGTGACTTAATCCTGTTCATGAATTGCTAACGACAGTCTTCTTGCATCACGGGTCGAAATGCTTTGTTTTGATACAGAGCATTAATGCCAATAATAAACCCTAAAGTATCTTTTTCTAACTCAATATTATGAGAACTTTCAACAAGATGTCCATTACGAATTTTCATGGTAACGGGTTGTTCTTCAGGTTGGATAATTGCAATTTCATCTTTCACACGCAACCCGTACATTTGGTGAAACTTCATTAGTGACATATTTTTATGATGTGATTCATAAATGCTGTGTCCTAAAATCGGATAGCGTAACTTATCAATACCAATTAAATCCAATGCCGTGGCTAAAAGATCAGGTTGCATGGTTAAACGATTAATTGTTTTTGCTTCGACCCCTTCGCCTAAAATAATGCCCATAATTTTAAATAGATTAAAAGGAAGTAGATCATCACCGTAAACACGCACATTATGATCTGAGGCAATCAGAAAAACAGTGTCTTTATAATAAGCTTCCTTTCTTGCACTATCGATAAATAAACCAATGGAATAATCAGCATATTTAATCGCATTTTCTACTGAATGCTTTTTTACTCCTTTAACTAATTCAATACGACCTTCTGGAAATTCAAATGGTGTATGATTACTCGTTGAAAACATCACCGAGACAAAGGGTTGTTGTTTTTCATAGAAGTGTTTGAACTCCTCATTAGCACGTTTTACTAAATCTTCATCACTGACTCCCCAGATACCATGAAAAGTGGGGTTATTAAATTTATTCTCATCAATAATCTCATCAAAACCATTACCGTAATACCATGATGCCATATTATCAAAACGCTTCTCACCACCATAAATAAAGACACTGTGATAACCATAGGGTTTTAATAATTGTGCCACTGTAAAAAAATCTTTTTGAGATTTATTACGCTTTAAGACCCCTTTACCTGCTACAGGCAAAAACCCAGCGGTTAATGCTGCTAAACCACGAATACTGCGTGTACCGTTGGAATAAAGTGACGTAAACCAAAGCCCTTCTTGTGCGTAACGATCCAAATTAGGCGTAAGCCCTCGCTTATCACCTAATGCGCCTACAAATTGCGCTCCTAAACTTTCCTGAACAAAAATAACTAAATTTTTAAGTTTGTCACGCTTAAAGGCAGTGGATACAATGCGTGCAAACGGTGTTTTACAAGCTTTTGGATTAAGCTCTAAACGTTTTCCCATGCGTTGATAAGCTTCAGCTAGTGGCATTTTGCCATAGCGTTTCATCTCAAAACCTGTGGTTTTTTGTGAATAATAGGCATAGCCAATGGCATATAATGAGTTTTTAGTGATCTCATTGACTAAGTGACTGTGGGTATAAGTTGCATCAGAAATATTAGCAGGACGGTGTCCAAAAGAGGAACGTACTCCTATAAACAACACAATAAAGACGGGTAAAAATAATAAAATACGTTGAGTATAAGGAATATTATACACTTCAATAAAGAAATATTGGGATCGCTTCCAAAACCAAACAGCAAAGGTAAGCAACATCACAGTACTAATGAAAATTTCCAATTTATAGCTTGCCCAGATATTACCGAACACTTCTTTAGGGTATTCTAGATAATTGATAAAAAGCGCATTAGGGCGCACATCAAATTCAGCAAAGAAAGGAAAAGTTGCATTTTCTATATAAATGGCCACTAAAAAAATCAGCAAAAAATAAAATCGCAAGCTAATATTACCCAGACGTTTTAATCTTGAGGGTAATAACAGCAATAAAATGGCAGGAATAAGTAAAAATAAGGACGCGACTATCGTATCCATGCGTAGTCCATATACAAAACTCCACCAATATTCTGTATGACTCTGGATAATACGTTCAAAATAGAGAAAAAATAGACCTAATCGCCCTAAAAAGAAAAGTCCAATTAGACCCAAATAAAGAATAAATAGCTTTTTAATAGGAGTCCATAAGGACGTTTTTTGTGTGAATTTAGTCATAGTTTATAAATTGCAATTATAGAGAAGGTTGTTTATATGTCTGAACATAAAATTAAAGCAAAAATTGATTGTTTTGGTACCATTGATAAAAAGAACAAAGAAGGGTGTAATACCTGTGAGAATAATACATTATGTGAAATCTTTAAGCCTAAATTAGAGGAACATAAAGCACAAGCAGAAGAAAAAGGCCGCTTGGATTATATAAAAAAAATGACGGCTACCAGTAGTGCAACAAACAGTAAGTATACTATTTATGCGATTCTTGTTGCTGTTATGCTGTTTTTATTATGGATGCTTTTACAAGAAAAGACCGCTATATTGATTAATCAATAGCAACAATATCATTAAACAGTTTATAAAATAAGGGCAACAGATATGGGGTATTTCTATTTAGCACTTGCGATTATTATGGAAGCGGTTGCAATGACCGCTTTAAAATCAGGTGCTTTTTCAAAGCTATTGCCAACATTGATTATGAGTACAGCTTATGGTATTTCATTTTATTTCATGTTGTTAGCACTTAAAACCATACCCATGGGAGTTACCTATGCGATCTGGGCAGGTGTTGGCATTATTCTCATTGCTATTATCGGGGTGGTGCGTTATCAAGAAATCCCCGATTTAGCCGCTCTGATAGGAATGGGCTTTATTATATTGGGGATTGTTATTATTCGTGTATTTTCAAATACCGCTATTCACTAGAGTCACTAGAAACTGCGCAAAAGAAGTTTCCATGTGATCATTATTTATGATATAGATGAAGTATTGTCCAGTTATAAAATTTATCATTCATAATAAAGAACTACTTATCAGGAAAATACGGGAATAATGATTAAATATACTTCTATTATTGCATTGTCAATACTGCTTTCTGCCTGCGGTTCAGAAACTCATACGCAAGCTAATATCGCAATGACTAAGCCAGCACAACCCGCTACGGCGGTTATTGCATCTACTAAACCTCCTGTGCCACAGGTAAGTCGTTATAGCAATATTGATAATGCTCAATTAGCACAAATGATGAAAGAAGGTGTTACTTTAGTTGATATACGCCGTGAAGAAGAGTGGAAACAAACAGGCATTATAAAAGGGGCGCATACAATTACTTTTTTCACCCGAACAGGGAGAATCAATCCTGATTTTATGTCGGAATTTACTGCATTGGTTAAACCTGATCAAGCTGTTGCTTTAATTTGTCGTACAGGTAATCGTAGCCGTGTCGCCAGTCAGGCTATCGCTAGACAACTCGCTTATAAGAAAGTTTACAATGTAACCCATGGTATTACAGGCTGGATACAAGAGAAACGTGCGGTTATTGCTTATAAAAAATAGAGCAAAAAGACAAATACCCTAAAAAAAGCCTTTGAAGATATCCATTAGCGCGAAAAAGTCTATATTGAATAAGCTAATGGATACACTCATTGCAATGACTCCAATAACCATCCCAAGTAATACACTCAAGGATACCCATGTCCACGTTGAAAAATCTAACTCTTGCGTCTCTATAAACGTGGAAGAAATTTGAATCGGCTCTACTAACGGTTTCTTTGTTTTTTTAGGGCTTGGCTTTACTTCATTGCTTATTGCAGTTTTATTAGTTGCAATGGTGTTAGCCTGTTTTTTTATTAAATTCTCAGCATGTTGTTTGGCAATTGTTATTTCTGTAGGCGTTATTTTCTTTCCTACGGGCTTAGCATCTCTGTCAAAGCCATTAATAAATGCATTAATGGTTTGTAAACGAGTCTCTTTGTTTAAACTCATTCCTCGCTCTAGATGTTGCCATTGCTCCTCTGTTAATGTCTCAATTGGTTTAGGATGCATTTTATTTAATAGCGCAGAAACACTATTTGCATCCGCAAATGGATGTTGTCCACTCAATAAATGATAACTAATACAGGCTAATGAAAACACATCGTCTTGTTCTGATATCTTTCGCCCAAAACAGACATCAGGACTGGCGTAGATTGCCTCACGATTAGGGACGGTGGAGGTATAATCGACCCCTTGTTTTAACTGACGTTGTTTAGCTGAAACATAAATACTATCTACAATCTCTACTTCTTTATTTTCAGTGATAAAAATTGAAGCAGGCTCTAGTCTTCCATGCTGAATACCGCATTTTTTAAGTGTATTTAATGCCGTTTGAATGCTAGAGATTAAGTCTAAAACCTTGGGCAAATCGCCATAAATATTTAATGTATTTATACTTTTTCCAAGAAATTCACCACGAGGAAGTTTTAAGACTATATAATCATCCTCACCGTCATGATCGAAAGCAACAACTTTACACCACTCACAACACTTTGCTTGTTGCTGAATTTCCTCTTTAAAAATCTGCATCGAGTCAATAGAGCGAGAGTAATTTTCAGGTAAAAACTTAATAAAGAAGGGTGACGGTAAATGGTAAGAAGCCTCGTCAGGGGAAGTATTAGTATCTTTTGCAATATCCCATGCCGCATAGATATCACCCGTACTATTTTTCAAGAGAGAAGGGCCTAAAATATAGTTGTTATTTAATACCCTCATCTCTTGAGTATTAGAAAAATCTTGAGTTATTTTTTTGTTTTTTTTCTTATTACTATTCATTTTATTTGCCCTCAATTAAGTATTATCTTCACTTCAAGCCTATCTTTTTACTCCACGGTATGCCTAATTCTGAGCGGATGGAAGTATGTTTCACATAAACATAGGCTGAAGAATCTAGAACGACTCTGTCTATTAGTAAAGGCAAGCGTTTCATTGAAGAAGTTCCTTGTGATTTATTAATATCACTTTTTTTAGAAATATCTGCCGATGAATGGCTTGTTAAAAAAAAGGAAACAAATAAAGTGCCAGTAACAAAACTAAGTATTAATAAAAATAAACCCGCATAAATTTTTGCCTCCAAAGGTAATTGAATTTTAGGTTTATTAATAACAAGTTGAAAGTGAGATACTTCATTATTCATCAAGATAGGGTAACAAGATAATAAAACACAAGGCACTTTATCCTGATAAACAAAACGGTTTTGACGATTTTCTGTGTATTTTTATGACACAATGAAATTTAGTGCTTTTATTTAACAGGAACCCACTGCCCTTGCGAATTACGACAAGCACGTCCTTGAACTTCCATTGGGCGACCTGTCCTTTTATCTCTAGCACTAATAATATAATCGCGACATTGGGTTCTATTACCGTTTACATTGCCTTCATAGCGATTAATAGGGGTGAAATCATAGCTAGAATTTGTCTCATTATTATCCCAACTTACTTTTTTATAATTAGGCGCATTATCTAATGCACCTGATACTTTTCGTTGGTCATAAGCATTCATATTTTTCCCCATTTGCCCTCCAATATAGCCACCTATTGCGACACCTAAGATAGTCATAATAGTACGCCCATCGCCTTTACCAAATTGATGCCCAGCTACGCCACCGACAACAGAACCCACAATGGTGTTCATTTGTTCATTACTCATATTCCCACCCCCACAGCCTGCTAAGAGTAGCGATGATGAACAGGTGATGATAATAAGTGATTTTGAAAGTAGTGAAGTCATAATGTGATTCCTCATAAGAGTTGTTATTTTGCTGATGCGATCTCAAGCAATCAGCTTATCGTTGTTGTATTTTTAGAAAATTAAGGATAGCTATAACGCATCAGCATAGACTAGGGCGATTTATATTAGTTCCAAAACCCTATCAATGTTTATTAATTAAATTTTCATTGAAATAATTGATATATTATTAGTCCCTACGACAGTTATTACCCGCATTGCAAAGCAATTCATAGCTAATTGTTTCAGCATGATCTGCGACACGATCAACGCTTATATTTTCTCCCCAGAGTTCAACCCTATCGCCAACTTTTGCAGGGATATTATCTAGTTTGATAATCAATGTGTCCATTGATATACGACCGACTGTATGTGTTTCTATACCGTTGATACTAACAGGTGCACCCGTTCCAGCATGACGTGGATAACCATCGGCATAGCCACAAGCAACTGCACCTACCCACATATCCTGTGAACAATGATAACTTGCACCGTAACCAATAGGATCACCTTTTTTTAGTTGATGCACAGAAATTAAAGGAGCACTTAAGGTCATTGCCGCTTGTAAATTGTAATTTTCTCTACCCCTTTTTTCAAATGCAAAAGGAGAAGAACCATACAACATAATTCCAGGACGTACCCAATCAGAATGACTTGCCTGCCAAGCCAAAATACCCGCAGAATTGGGGATACTAAGGGGGGCATTGATCTTTTTTGTTGCCTCAGTAAACACACTAAGTTGTTGCATTGTAGCAGGGTTATTAAGCGCATCAGCACAGGCTAAATGAGTCATTAACCAAATGTTAGAATCAATATTAGGA
>WGBH01000048.1 GCA_015494435.1 Thiotrichaceae bacterium
CTATAAATGACTACTATACGTTCAAAATAATTAAGGAGAAAAATGAGCTATTCTTTTGTGCTTATTGAACAAAGTGATAAAACAGGGAAAGACATTGAGACTTTCCTACAGAGATCCTTTCCAACTGCCGCTTTTAGACGTATTGATGCGGCCTTGTCAAATCATCAAAAAACACCTCAAACGGAGGTTGCTTGGGCAAGCTTTGATATTATTTTAATTGATTGTTCTGTTTCATTAGAGCGAGGAATTGAATTTTTACAGATTCTAAAACCACAAGCCTCTAAAGTCTCGGTCATTCTTTTAAGTGATCAAGCAGAAATAAAAACAATAGCATTACAAAAAGGTGCTAATGAATCCTTTAAATTTCAAGACTCTTGGATAAATCTAGCCACAAAAATTAATACTTTAATTAATCTAAAAAACCATCTTCAGCTCCTCCCTTTTGAACTGAATGATTGGTCTTTATTAGAGGTTTTACACAATGGCGAAAATTCAATTGTATACAAAGCTATTAACAAAGAAGGTAAACAGGTCGCTATTAAGCGTTATAAATATAAATTAAATCATTTAAGTGAAGAATACATTGAGCAGTTTTTATCAGATTTACAACAGTTTAGTAAAATAAAAACACCCAGATTAGTTCAAATATACGACAGCGGTATTAGTGAAAATGCACTTTATCAAGTAATGGAATTAATGCCACGGGGTTCATTATGTGATCGCTTAAAGGCAGACCCGCACTTATCCTTACCTCGTGCGCGTAAGTGGTTGCTTGAAATCGTTTACGCTTTACATATTATACATGAGGCTGGACTGTTACATCGTGATTTAAAACCAGATAATATTATGTTGCGTGATGATAATTCTTTAGCTTTAAATGATTATGGCACAGCAACCAATTTACTAGTTAAAGCGGGCTTTATGACAGAGGAAGAAATTCATTGTTCCCCTTCTTATGTTAGCCCTGAACGTGCATTGGATCGCCCCTCAGGAGTGACTTCAGATATCTACAGCTTGGGCATTATTTTTTATGAACTATTAATGGGAGACAAGCCTTTTCATGGTGCTAGTGCAATGGAATTAATGTTACAACACATTTTAGCACCGATTCCTACTTTTCCAGCAGAGTATGCAAACTACCAACCTTTGCTTGATAAGATGCTAGCTAAACACGAAACGCGTCGATTGCAACGTGTTATTGATGTGGCTAGTTATCTTGGGGGTTAGGAACGTGCACGAAATAACTTCCCGATTCTAACTTGTCTTTTTATCCCAGCTTGGATGATCTCATTCGTTGCGTAGAGTGACTATGCGCTTTATGAGTTCATCCGATCTGAAATAAAAATTCTGCGTTATAAGTTCGGGAAGTTATTCCGTGCACGTCCCTTAGGAAGTTTCAAGTAATGAATTTACCCATACACTTGCGCTGATTTTGATTTTTTGTTCCTGATTGGAGTATATCAAAAGGCGCATAGTCGTTCTACGCAACGATTGAGATGATTCAAACAGGAACAAAAGGGCAAGTAAGATTGGTAGCCGATAGATTCATTGCTTGGAACTTCCTTAAGGCTTCGCCATCTCTTTTACCCATAAATCAAGCCCTTTTTCTATATTTGCCATCGCAACACGAAATGCTCTTTCATCTTTACCGACAGGATCCGCAATTTCACGATCATTCAACCATTTACCAATCAAATGTACTTTGCCTGTTGTACCCATAAATTTTGTTCTAAGGTATTGACTATGTTGATGCTCCATCGTAAGAATAAGATCTGCATCAAACAGCATATCATGATCTACTTGCCGCGCAAGGTGTGTGCTAATATCAATCCCTCGTTCTTGCATAATATGAACCGCATGAAGATCAGCAGGATAACCTACCATTGCCCCGATTCCAGCCGATGAGACATTGATATGTGGTAATTTTGTTTGCAACAACCCTTCCCCCATTGGACTGCGACAAATATTACCGATACAAATAATTAAAATATTATTAAACATGATGAATGCTTTTAAAATTTAGAGATTAGCAAATCTAATGATTTGAAACTTCCTTAATACGTTTGAGGGTAGCGCTAACTTTTTGCTGTAAAATATCGATACGTTTAATAATATCATCGTCAATAGAGCGACTGTTATCATTAGCAAAATTAAGTTCATGCGCTAAATTCAACGCTGTAATCACTGCAATACGTTCAGAACCAATGATTTTCCCAGAGCGACGAATCTCACGCATGGTTTCATCAACCTGCCTTGCCGAAGAAATCAAAGAAGGTTGCGCTCCTTCAGGACAAGCGACCATATAATCTTTACCAAGAATTCTTATCGTAACAGGCG
>WGBH01000049.1 GCA_015494435.1 Thiotrichaceae bacterium
AAAAAAAAACATCGCCCATCCCCTCTGTTTCAATTGGATAATTCCACCCGCTAACATGCCATACCAAATCCTCATTTTTATATTTGTCCAAGGCTTCGTTCATAAAATTTAAAAAATTGCTGCTCACTATTAGATCGTCTTCAAGAACTATTACTCTACCGTACTTATTTATGACTTCTGTGACACCGCAAACGATGGAATTTGCCAATCCCTTGTTTGTGTTGCTTGTAATAATTTCAATGTGTTTAAATCCAGTTAGCTTTTTTAAAAGTTTGCGAACCTCTTTTACGCTTAATGAATCCGTGTCATTTTTAGGACCATCTGAGAAAATGAAGAGTTCACTATAAGAGGCCAAAAAATTACGCTTTAAGGCCTCAAGTGTGCGCTTTGTATGTTGAGGACGATTATATGTAAAAAGTAGGATTGGTGCATATTTCATGAGGAATATTCTGCTGACCAACCTTTTAAAACTTTGAGCATATGATATTCTTTTTTCAACATATGCCGTAGGAATGTTCTGTCCTCGTTACTAATTTCTAAACGTATTTTGGATCTCTTCTCGTGTAGGGGCTCGAGATGCAGATTTAATAACCGGTTTAAGTCATGCACACCTTTATTAAATTCTTCTGTAAAGAAAAAATAGTGCACTGATTTTTTTATATTTTCTATGGCTTCATCAGGATCAAAATTTTTCGAGAACATGAAAAGTTGATTTAACAAGTGTTCTTTTGGAATCCTGTGTAAAAAATCTGAAAACGAGTTGCCTAACCATTCCCCCTCAACATTCATGCATGGATGACTGATTTTATTAAGTTTATAATTTAGTAACATTTTATAATGAGATATCACCCTGTTAACAGGATCCCTAAAGCAGGTTATAGTAAAAGTGTGAGGTGGCAATCTCAACTCATGTAACGGCAAATGGGAAAAGGCGTAGAAATAATTGCCCCTATTTATCAGTTTTTTATTCCATCCAACAAATACCATGTGTTTTTTGATAAGTAGATGACCAGGGGAATCTACAAGCTGTTGATATAACTGATCGGGTGGCTCATCGGTTAGGGCTAGAAACATCTTGTTAAGAGATGTCCCGCCACATTTTCTGATGTGAATGAAATAAATTCTCTTAAAACCATTAATAGATTGATGTCTTATGAGCCATTTTGCAAAGAAATTTTGCATTTCAGCTTGGATTTCACTAAAAAGATTCATTTTTTGCCTTATTAGCTATCCTTTGTCCCTTTTTTACAACAGACTCAAACCAAAAAAATACAGAAAGACTGCTCCAAATTCGTTCAGCATCTTGAAAGGTGGCGTGAGGATTTTTGAGAAAATCTTCCAGTTCTGCCCTGATATTTTGGGCATTTATCAAGGGACAGTGTATAAAATCCTGAGATGACGTAATATCTAGCAAATGATTTTTCAGTGGCCCTTTTATCCAGTCAACAGTGGGGGAATTGAATCCTATCTTGTCTTTTCGGCGTATTATTCTTTGGGGTAAAAAAGGAGCCATGGCATCGCGAATTATCGCCTTGGCAAAACCATTTCTTATCTTAGATGTCCAAGGGAGTGAAAAAGCGTAACATACCACTCTATGATCTAAAAAAGGCATACGTATTTCGACTCCCTGTGACATTGAATAACGGTCATAGTTACGCAATAGTGTTGGTAACACTGTTTCATGAGTGGACACATACAATCGTCTATTTAAATGATCAAGCTGTCGCCATGCAGGATGTTTTTGATCCTTGGATGTGTCGGTTTTTTTAAAGTAGGTTTTGAAACATCGTAAAAGTTCAGTGGCGTACCATTTAAATAAAAAGACAAATTTTGGTGGAAGTCTTGGATTTTGAGATTCAGGCCTGAAGGCGTCGTATCGTACCTTGAGTATTTCACGGATATTTTTGGGACTGTATTTTGCGTCTAATAAGGCGTAAAGATAGTCAAAAAAATAGCCGGCAAAACATTCGTCTGCACCATGGCCATCAAGAGTTACAAATATGCCCGCCCGTCTCATTGAATTATATAGCAACATAAAGGGTAAAGGGGAAGTGATGTAGATTTCTTCAAAAAGGAAAAAGAAATCAAAAAGCTTGTCAAAGGCTTGAGTTGGATCGATTTCAATAAAGGTAGCTGGTATACCCAGGTGTTCGGTTACCATTTTTGCATATTTTGTTTCATCTAAAGGGGTATTTGGAAATGAGGCGATAAATGCATGTTGCCAATCTTGATTTGGCTCAGTATGCGCTCGCTCTCTTGCTATGTAGGCTATTGCCGATATTGTGGAGCTGGAATCTAGTCCTCCGCTCAAGGCAGTCCCGATCGGAACATCGCTCCTCATCCTAATTTTGCATGCATCGAAAAATAATGTTCTAAATTTCTCTACTTGATCTTCATAGCGTTTCGGTACTTCAACTAAATTGTCTAACGTACACCAGTACCTACTGATGGTTAAGTTTCCATTCTTAAGCCAGCCATTATGGCCAGCAGGAAAACGATTTATTTTTTTGATCACACATTCTTCAGTAGACTCATAGTAGAATATTTCCTTAGGATCCTTAACAATTCTTTCATTGGGACTAATGTCATCCATCAGGGGAAATAGGGCCTTCATCTCTGATGAAAAGGCAAAATCACCATTTTTTAATTTCATATAAAATAGGGGTTTTTTACCGAATCGATCGCGACTCAAAAAAAGTCTTTCATGGACTCTGTCCCAAATCGCAAACGCCCACATCCCATTTAATCTTTTTACACATTCCTCGCCCCATTCAACAAAAGATGCCAAGAGGACTTCCGTATCCGAATCTGTCTCGAAAGCGTAGCCTCTGGACTTTAGCTCTCTTCGTAATTCAATAAAATTATAAATTTCTCCGTTAAATGTAATCCAATAACGTTTATTGGCATAAGCCATAGGTTGGTAGGCTCTGTTGCTTAAATCGATGATGGCGAGTCTCCTATGGCCTAAAGTAGCACCCTCTATCTGAATTACATTGCCTCCGTCTGGACCTCTATGAGAAAGTAAGTCAGTACAAAATCTTGCTTTTTTTAAGGAAATATGTCCTATGTAACCGAAAATTCCACACATTTTAAAAAAATTACTGGAAAACCCAATTCAGTTTTGTAGAAATTTTAAATTCCTTCAAGGGTTGTGAGTATAGTGCCAAGTGATAACAGGGTGTATGACTTAAATCTATTAAATACTTTTTTACTTCTGCTTTTGTAGCCCACTCAGCCCTTATATTTAAAAGATAGCGTTCTGCATTAATGGTAATGTTATTATTATCCTTAATATTAAAAGGGAACCTTGAGTGTAAGTGAAATACCACGCATCTACGATTCAATAACCGTCCTATATCTATAATCTTAAGCTCCTCTGGAGTATCTGAATGTAATTCACGAACATGGTAATCCATGACATGGCGCCATACATTGCTTAAATTTATTTTTACCTTGAGCCTGAAACCATCCCCCTTACCTTTTGGAATAATAGGCTTTGTAGGAGGGAGTTGGTCTGCAAATGTTCCATCATTGTTGAGAGGAGTAAGTACATTATGCATATAAGAACGCTTAAGTTCATAGGATTCAGCAAAATAGTATTCGACCATTCCTCTGTCTATTAAAATTGGAATCGCGTCTAATTCTAATATTATTGAGCCTTTATCTAAATGAGAATGGCTTGGATTTGGTTTGGAGCCAACTAAATGTATCCTAGTACTATGGCCATCTTTCTGTCTCAGGCTAGCCATATGGCCAGTTTTTTTCAAAATTGAAAAAGTAGGTACTACGCATGAAGGTTCAGGAATGTGGTCTGGCCCGTAAATGAAACCGGTAATTCCGCCACTATTTGTAAGGGTCCCAGTGACTTTGAAGATGTTATGGGTATCTATGCATGGCCTTAGAATTTTTTCAAAGGCCGAACCAGGAAAGAATCTAGCCAATATAGGAATTCCATCACCACAAAAACTGTCAGTTCTACAGTCTCCAGTAGGGATGGCCTTACCAGGGGTGGTGCTCGACATGGTTTTAAGATAATCTTCGCAATTAGAAAAATACTTTTTTATTAAACTAGATGGTCGTAATCTACGACTTCTTGCATATGCAATCATGCTAGGCAATACTGCCTGCAACGTCTGACAAAAATACCCTATGCCTTCATGCATTCCGCCGTCGGATTCAATATATTTTGAAAGGTTCGAGGTCATTTCTTTAAAGGCTCGGTCTACATAATCAGTTACATTCGGCCAGCTCCTTTCAAGGTGGAGTCCTCCGAGGATGCGTGCTCTACAGAATACTGAGCCTTGATTTATATGTTGAACATATACATATTTCATCAAATCTCTTTCAATAATGGAAAGGCCCTTGTCCCAAATAGTTTGTACAATCAAATGGCGTGCGCGGTCTGTTAAGGCAAAATCTAGCCAATCGGCTAGCAAACTTACACTTGTAGTGGTCAGTTCTTCTAAAAAACAACGTTGATCCCAGGTACTACCAGGAATGCGACTTTCAGCAGACTGCGTCCAATACCGGGTGTGTAGCATACACATTAAATAACGCAGCGCATGCATTGTATATTGAATATCGTCTTTTATGAGTCCTACAAATGCAAGTACCAATGCTTCAAAATAATATGGAGTCTTACCGTGCTCGCGATCCCTCAAAAAGCGGGTATCATTAACAGGCAAATAGTCTCCTAAGTCTCTTTCCGGTTCTCTGCTTAAATATTCTTTTGCCTTTTCTTCTAAAAATTCAAAATGGTCACTCCAGACAGGAAGTTCCTTTTTTTTGCGTAGATGGTCGATATCCCTTTCGTCGAATAGTAGACCCAACGAAAATTTTACATCCTTCCATGTATCGGGATCTTTTATTAGTCCTGGCCAACTCGGATCAAAATTCTTTTTTTGAGAGATTACACTGTTGAGAAGGATACTGTTTTGAAGCCCAAACCATGATAGATATACACCCCTGGGCCCTTGTCCATTGGCTTTGAAATCTAATTTTAGCTTTGTAAGTCGACCTTTAGTGATAGGGACTTTTACTTCCATTCTGATACCTTTTCCAGGGAAATAGCCAAAAGGGCCACACCAAGTTTCATTCAGCTTATAACATACTTGCATTTCAACATCTTTTGGCATAGTGATGCATAGAAGCAGATAATTGTAGCTAGTGGTATCAATGTCGGTCTTGAGATAAAGGCTAGCTGCCAGCATTCCAGGCAGTGCCTCTTCCCAACTTAATAAGGTCCAACACCAAAAGTGAGTCAATTTGCATTTTTTTGAAGATCTGGGGATTAAATTAACCTTTAAGGTATCTGCTACCTCGGGGTCGTGAAAGGGGGCAAAGACAGCCTCACACCATGCACTGTCTAGTGGCCAAAATACGCTGTTAATTTTTTTGTAATTATGTTCTTCTGCGTTTCTTAAAAATTTTTTCAATTGTCTTTTGCAACTATCAGGTAAGTTATTATAACACTGTCTCATCCAATCCGGAGGATTATTGACAATGCGTTTTGCCCTTGTAAGAAGAGTTCTCATGAGTATCAAATCCTTTCTGTTTCATAAATAGCCTTTCCATATAGTATTAATCTGAGAGGTAACACATATGACTTTAACGTCATTATGATTGTCTCTTTGATCAAAGGATCTATAAATGAGACTAGATAAACAGGCAAAGCATAAGAAATAAGAGTAGCCCATGCAGCCCCAATGGGTCCGTATTTGGGAATGAGGATCAGATTTAAAATTATATTTAATATTGCACCAATAGTCCTAAAAATTAAAGCAACTTTTTGTTTTTTTTCTAGAATTATTAGATTAGCCCTAACATTCCCCGGGAATATGAATAGGCCGGACCATATATGAACCATTAGGATCATAGCTGATTCGTTGAACTGAGGACCAAATAAAAATTCTATAATTTCCCTGGCAAATAGTGTCATGAAAATGGCAATGATAAAAGCAAGAGTCGTTAGGAGATCGTGAAGTTGTTGAAGTCTAACTGTATAATAAGCACTTTTTTTTTCTCTTAAAGAGACGATTGCAGGGAAAACAGATTGCAATAATAAAGCAGGAATAAAATACCATGTTTCACTTAACCTGACTGCTACTGAATAGAGTCCGACTGCGGTACTGTTAAGCATTTCTTTTAGCATGACCTGGTCAATTTTCATATACACAGAAACAACTATTCCAGAAATAATTAATGGCCACGATTCTTTTAAGAGATTACAGGCTAATTGGTGATTAAATTTTTTAAGTACTGTAAGAGTTGCTAGATGAGGACTAGTTCTTATAAAGAAAAAAATAAGGCCCATTGAAAGTGATAAGACATCTATAATAG
>WGBH01000050.1 GCA_015494435.1 Thiotrichaceae bacterium
CGGCTGCAAGGGACGGCAAACAGCGCGGCGGCCATTGTAGGCCAGTGCCCCGCAAAAGGCTCAGTGGTTGTTTAAGGCTGGTTGCCCCGCATGTTTGCCGCCCCTGAGCCGTGCCGTTATGAAGGAAGAGAATGAGACACAGAAATAGAAATTATCTGTTTGCGGATTTTGATTTGGCAGACTCGCTCATGGCAAAACAATCAAGTATTCAAGAGCAAGTTGATAGAATCAATAAAGAGCAATTTCTTGCAACACCATATGAAGATTTAATTGAATATGTTGTAAGACAAAACACTATTGATCCCATCACGCTTTACGAAGATAAAATCGTTGCCTCTGAACCCTCGGAATGCCAAGTGGATGTTTCTGGCGACCCGAGGAGATTTATCCGAGACACAAGTCGTCCATGCTATGTGCCGGGGTATGAAATATCTATCGAGATCCCCTTTTCAGGGGACCATAATTTGTTAAGGGCCAAAACAAGCACATGGAGTTCCGTGTTGCCTGTGGGCCAAATACGGCAGGGGCGAGATGGTATAGGGAAAATAGTTATGGTGTTTCGCCAGCCCCATGATGCAGATCCGAATCAAATCAAATCTTCCTTCGAGAATAATCTTAAAACAATCAAAAAATATGTGACATGGTCAAAATCACAGGTAGATGCTTATAATCGCTCTCTTCCAAATATAGTTAAGCAAGCTGTAGATTTCAGGAGGGAAAAACTAAAAAAACAAAATTCCATTTGTGGTATTCTCGGGATACCGTTGAAGAAAAAAGACGGCATTCCAACATTTGAGCCTATAAAAGTAAATAAAAAAATTACAAAACCACTCCCTCCTCCACCCAAAAGAGGATTTAAGGCCGAGCCAGGTATAACAGATGCTGACTATGATAATATCATTAAATTAATTCGTCACACTGGAATTAGTTTTGAAAAAGCCCCAAAAACATTTAGCGTACATGACGAGGAAGAGTTGAGGGATATTATATTGTCGCACCTTAATGCAATTTATGAAGGTGACGCAAAGGGAGAGACTTTCAACAAAGCAGGTAAGACAGATATTCTCATATCAGAGAAAGGACGTTCGGCGTTTATTGCAGAATGTAAAATATGGCGCGGGCGCAAAAGCTTCACAGGCGCCATTGATCAGTTGTTGGGTTATTTGACTTGGCGTGACTGCAAAACAGCTTTAATTGTATTCAACAAAAACAATAAGAATTTCAGTCAAATATTGGAATCAGTCGACAATATTGTATCGGCACATCCGAACTTCATTTCTAGAGAGAGTCAAAGATATGAAAATGAATGGCTTTATAGAATGAGAGCACAAGATGATGAGACGCGAGTAATCAGAATGCATATTATGTTTTTCAACTTATACTGCCCTGGCAAATGAATACAAATAATTTCATAACAAGGCGCTGCACTGGACCGCTATTCCGCTGCGCTCCATAGCGGCCAGTGAGCTTGATCGTTATGGCCAAATAAGGAAATGAAATGGGACAATTGAATCTTAATTTTACATGTCCATATTGTGGAAGAGTTACGACAATTACAGAACCGAATTTTTTTGGACATTGGAAAAAAATTGAAATTGAGACATCAGCCTTAGGGGATGTTGGCGTCTTGGTGCGTGCAATCACTTGTCCAAATAGCGAATGTAAAAATTTATGGTTTAATGTATCTTTGCATAAGGCGATACGGAGACCTCCAGGATATGATTGGGAAATTGCAGATAAATTGTTTGAATGGCAGCTTCTTCCAGAGTCAGAAGCAAAAGTCTTACCTGATTATATTCCAATGGCCATCAAACAAGATTATTATGAAGCATGTAGAATTCGTGACTTAAGTCCTAAAGCTTCAGCAACTCTTGCTCGTCGATGTTTACAAGGAATGATTAGAGATTTTTGGGGGATCAAGAGGAAAAATCTATATGAAGAAATAAAAGCTTTAGAGGATAAGATAGACCCTCTAGAATGGCAAGCGATTGATGCAGTGCGCAAGGTTGGCAACATTGGTGCTCACATGGAAAAGGACATTAATCTGATAATCGATGTTGATCCAAAAGAGGCGCAATTGTTAATAGGTTTGATCGAGCAATTAATAGATGATTGGTACGTGACAAGATATGAAAAAGAAAATAAACTAAAACAAATAAAAGAATTGGCAGATTCAAAAAAAGAAGAAAAAAAGAAAGCTGTAAATGAAAATAGCAAGCCATAACAAACGGGTGCACTTGACCGCCATTCCGCTGCGGCCTTTGGCCTTGCTCCATAGCGGCAAGTGACCCTGGTCGTTAGCACTAATGAATAAACATGCCAATCTTTAAGCTCAAAAAGAGAAATGAACATATTGAAAACGGGGTATTAA
>WGBH01000051.1 GCA_015494435.1 Thiotrichaceae bacterium
GCAGGGTGTATAATTGCGGTCGCAACAGGATGCCGTCTATCCCCCACAGGGAGGCGGCCAGGATTACAAAAAAAGAGGCAAATCGTTTCATCGGTTTCCAAAAGTCAAAACTCAAAGTTAGCATATTTTTCCTATTTTAAAAATATGTTTGCCATTTTAGCTTGAATCCCTTCATCGGATAATTTTTTGGACAACTTTTTTATATGAACCAACGTAAGGCTATCCACATTTTTCTTTTTGTAAATTTAGCTTTATTTTAGGGCTTACCTTATACAAAGGAGACGACATGAATATATCGTCGGTTGACACGCACCGCTAATAGCCTTAAATCTAAAAGCGGAGCGGAACAGGCTTAAGGCTGTATCATTAGCGTGGGGCCTGGACCCCGTAAAGGAGACTGGTCAAGCCTTGAGCGGACGTCGCCATAGGGCGCTGCGACCCTGAATAGGAGTGTGGGACGACCGACAGACATTCTGCTCTACTAAGATAAAATCATAACCGGAAGGAGCAGCATATGCGGTATATAGGCATAGATTTACACAAGAACAATTTTCATGTTTGTTATTTGGAGGGAGAAGATAAGCGTTTTGCACAGTACCGAATTGAGGATCTGGATAAGTTCAGGGCCGGCTTAAAAAAAGAAGATCATATCGCCGTGGAGTCAAAGGGAAACGCGCGTTATTTCGTAAATCAGATAAAAGAGAAAGTAGGACGCGTGATTGTGGTTAACCCGCGTCAATTTAAGGTGATCAGTAATTCGGTAAAAACAGATAAAAGAGACTCGGAGCATTTGGCCCTGTTTTTAAGCAGGGACATGCTTCCTGAAGTACGCATGAAAGGGGAGCGACAAAGTCAGATTAAAAGTTTGGCCAATACGCGGGACAAGCTTGTTAAGCTGCGTACGGCGTTGAAAAATAAAATACATAATATTTTAAACGCTCATGGTATTGTCAGCGCGCGCGAGGCCTTCAGCAGTAATAAAAGCCTTGAAGCTATAACAGATTATCCCGTGAATGAACTGGCCCGCCTGGAGCTTGAAGTAATAGCGGCCCAGATTCGTTCACTAAACGAAGGCATCAAGAAACTAGATAAACAAATAGAAGATGCCGGTAAAGACCTGGACGGATTTGAGAATATCACCAGTATAAAAGGCATCGGCAAAAAGAGCGGAACGATACTTTTGAGCATCATCGGCGATATAAACGATTTTTCAGACGCGGGCAAGCTGGCTTCATTTTTTGGCATTGTCCCCCGTGTTAACAACTCCAACGAAACGGTTCATCAGGGCCGGATCACGAAACAGGGCAGCAAGCTTGGCCGGACAACGTTAGTGCAGTGTACACTCATAGCCATAAGATATTCGGAATATCTTAGAAGTTTTTACGAAAGGTTAAAAGTAAGAAAAGGAAGTGGAAAAGCAATAATAGCAACCTCACGAAAACTGTTGGATATAATTTACAAGACACTAAAAGAAAGTTTAATCTTTGAAGATTTCCCTAATTTTGTACTGAAATCTTCATAACATTCAAGATTTTATCATAGGAGTTTAAAGATGAGAGTTACACTGCTTTTTCTATTTTTCTTTTATATTTCACAATCTTCCGCACAATCGCTCTGGAATGGCCAGGGTCATATACCTGAAGATAGTCAGGTTGATTGGTCTAATGCCGGACTGCTTGATAATACACCAACTTTAGCTGACCACGTCTTTGATGTTACAAACCCTGATTATGATGATGATGATAATGCAAATTATGATGGAGAAATAGAGGCGGCTATAGATGACGCAGTAAGCACTACAGGCACATCAATAATATATTTTCCGGCAGGAACCTACAACATCCATTCTACTATTTCCCTACATGTGGATAGAAATGAGAACAATATTGTTTTCCAGGGCGCAGGTTCTGATAAAACGACTCTTAAGTTTACTGTCGGCAGCAATAAACGCTGTTTTCAAGTTTCTGGGAAACAAACCAGCACAGTAGTTTATTTAAATTTCAGTATTCCAAAAGGTACTAAAAGCATAAGCGGCAATGGTATTAGTGCTCTTAATGTAGGTGATTGGATACGCCTAAGTGAATATAATCATGGCGTGAACGATGATTGGGCACGACATACAATAGGACAGATTACGCAGCTTGCGAGTATTAATGGTAATAGCGCAACTATGAAGGATGAGGCCTCTAAATTTTATAGCGATGGTAATAATCTTAGATTTTGGAAAATTAACCCTATAAAAAATATTGGAATCGAAAATCTAAAAATTTACAGAAATGACACAGGCCATAATGCGGCAGGTGAGAATATATATTTTTCTTATGCTATTAATTGCTGGATTAAAGGCGTTGAGTCTGAATATACATCCCGCCATCATGTTAATGCTATATATTCTTCACATATTGAAGTTAGTGGATCCTATTTTAATAATGCACGTTCTAATGGTGATGGAGGCCGTGGATATGGAGTGGTTTTAAATTATAGTACTACGAACTGTTTGATCGAAAATAATATTTTTAGAAAATTACGCCATGCAATGTTAGTTCAAGCAGGCGCTAACTGTAATGTATTTACATACAATTATTCGAGGGAACAAGATTGGAATCATCCTGGCCAAGGCCCTGATCTACTTCTACATGGAAATTATCCTTATTCAAATTTATTTGAAGAAAATAATATTGAGTGGATTAAAGGAGACGATGTACATGGTGTTAATGGGCCTTATAATACTTATGTTAGAAATATTGTCTATGACGATACTGCTGAAAGATACTTTTTTATAACCTTAGATGAATCTCCAAATACTAATGTACTGGGATGCTGGATAGGAAATGGCGGTGCTTCTGGGATACCACCATTGCAGTTAGAGGGTGTAACAACTTCTCTTGATACTGATTTATATGGTTTTCAATATTATTATGAAGATATTCCTTATTATCCATCAAATCACAATACAACATGGTTGGCGGGTGCCTGGAATCAACGTGGCCTAAAAGATATTTCTTACTATTATTCTTCACGCCCAGGTTTTTTAGATGTATCATATACATCCTATTCATGGCCATCTTGTGGACCTCCAGTATTGCCAAGTGATATTATCACACAATCTATTCCTGCACGCGGTAGATATCAACGGAGCAATATTAAGAATACATATTTGATAAATCCTACCCTATGGCCTCTTTCAATAACAATTTCTGGTCCTTTAGTTCTCTATGCTGGTAGTTCAGAAAATGCAGGATCGGAGACTTCTAACAACCAGATTGATGAAAAAATTATTATAAATGCCCCTGCCCCTTCTGCTACCGGTACATGGACAGCAAATGCAGAAGGCGGGGATGGGTCTTACAGTTACCAATGGTATATGTTAAGCAGCAGTGGGTCAACCTGGTATTCTATTAATGGAGCAACCAATAAAACATTGACTCAAACTATTTATGATAGTGAAACATTTAAATGTGAAGTAACTTCAGGGAACGAAACTGTATATGACACCCACTATGTTGAGTTTGTAGGTGGAGGTGGAGGGCCATTGATGTCACTAGGAAATTATCCCAATCCTTTTAATCCAACCACAAAGATACAATTAAACTTGCCTTCCAGTAAAGAAGTGAGACTAGTAGTTTACAATGTTCTTGGTAAGAAAGTAATTACACTTCATAACGGATTTTTAGAAGAAGGTTTTCATGAAATTGAATGGAATGGCCGAAACGAGTTAGGTAAACAAGTGGCTTCGGGTGTTTATATTTATTCTTTGCAAACTCAGGATAATGTATTAAATCAAAAAATGTTTTTAGCAAAATAAGAAAACCTGCCTTTTATTTGAGTGTTTTGCCGGACGACTCTACAGACAGGTTTTCAATCAAAGCCCCGTCAATTCTACTGGCGGGGTGTCTATTATACATATTTTTTTAACAAAAGCAGCCTCTAACTATTATAGGTAGGCCGCTAACCAATGTATGCAGCAGAATTTGGGATGCGACGATGAATCAGGAATACAAAGTTTTTCCAAACCCAAATCTGATGATACCTGTCCGTTACCGGGAAGGTTTATTCGTTTACATAAACGCTTATAACACCTTTTAAAAGGACTATGTCAATAGTAAACAGCACCCCCATTAAAAAATCTTTAGATTTTTTTGTTCTTTGACATAATTTTTTTGCTTCGTTACCGCCAAATGCAAAGCGTTTGCCTGTTCTATCTCATAGAACGCAAATGGAGTCCAAACACCTTTAAGGACATATCCTTAGAGTTTTTTTGCTCTAAGGCTTCTCCGCGCCTTTAGCGGAGATATTCCAGATAGTACATAGGCACAACGACCGGCTTCCCAATCAAGCGGCAAGTTCCGACATTTGTCGAAACAGTTAGACGTCAGGGCATGCCAGACGTGGCCATTGCATTGATTTTTTCCTGCTTAGTTCTTTTCCTTTAAATATATTATTAAAATCAGTTTGTTCTTTTAATACATAAAAAGCGATTTTGGCGATTTGCTGAGCAACAAGTATCCTGGCAATGTTTTTATGTTTTTTTCGCTCTTTGGATTGATAGAACTGTCTTATTTCTTTGAAATATTGAACCGCTCGCACAGCGGCTTCTGTAAAAGCCATTTTGAGGTATTTGTTACCGTCTTTGTTGCCGGATTTATGTTTACTCTTTCTGTTTGAATTATCCGCTCCTGGAACTAAACGGCAATAGGAATAAAAGTGTTTTACATCCGGGAAACGTTTAATGCCATCGACCTCTAAGTAAATGGTAAAAGCCAGAATTTTGCCGATACCCGGAATCCACAAAAGACGCTGAATATCTTCATTGGGAATAAGTTTGGGATGCAAAGATTTTTCCAGACTGTTGATTTGTTCATGCAACAGGCGCATTTGTTGTTTAAGAAGATCCAACTGAAACCTGGCCTCGGGTTCAAGGGGCAGGTCAACAAGATAGTCCAGCGTGGATAGGTCATGCAGCTTGCGGTTACCGGGTATGGAGATATTATATTTTGTTAGCAGACGGTGAATACTGTTCTGGCAGCTGGTGTTCTTATGAACCAGTCTGAGCCTGGCCCGCATCAAATCGCGCAGCCCCCTATTAGACGGAGCGATTTGATGCGCTTCGGGGATCATGTTCATCCTTAACAACTGTGCCAGGGTAACAGAATCCACCTTGTCGGTTTTCACCTTGGCATAGGAGATTGCTTTGAGATACTTGGCATGGGCAAGGATTAAGTCAATACCATGATCATTAAGCAGATCTGAGAGCCAATACCAATTAGCCGTGCATTCGACAACAGCTTTATGCTGCTTGCCTATGCTGAAAAAATAGTGTAAAATTGTGCTTTCATCATTAGGCAGTTTCTCTTGCTTAACGATGTTGCCCTCTTCAGCGAGAGTAGTGATGAAAGACATGTCTTTGTGCAAATCAATACCTGAGTAAAACATTGTGGACCTCCTGGGTAATGGTTTAAAGCTTGTTAACCGGTAAATACTGAAATATTTCCCGGAATGGGAGGACCTTTTAGGAAATATCACGCGGTTCAAGTCTGACTCGAGCACGTGTTCGGTCCTATGTAATTTGAAAATTTTAGAGCGTGCTCCCGCAACTTAACCGCAGACCGTTCGCCGGCAGAGCCTGCCGAAGAACCGTTTACAAGCGGGCCGTGGCAATCACCGGCGCGGCCGTCGTCTTTTCCCTTGCGCCCCCCGGCAGACTGCAGGCCACCCGCC
>WGBH01000052.1 GCA_015494435.1 Thiotrichaceae bacterium
GTGTGGGTAGGTTGTTGGCAACCTCGTGGGCAAACCGTAGGTTTGTCCATCAGGTTGTCAACAACCTACCCACACGGTCGCTTGCGATGTCCACACTAAATCTGGCAGGGCATTTCTATTAGCTGTTTGCCCCCTCCGTAATGGGGGGGTTCTAGGGGGGGATTGGAGTAATTTAGGTGAAATAAAAATCCTGCAAATAACTAACAATAGGTAATTAACAACCAAAAGTGTCCTTATCCCTTATAAATAGTGCCCATGCTCTGCAAACGCAGTGTGACGCAGAGCATGGGCATAGCCCATTAAAATTAGGCAAATTTTTTTAAAAAATTATCGAGATTTTTATAATTAAATATGCATTGATATTGGTTACGATTACCGTATTATTTTTTCGAATTTACTCCTCTGATTTTAAGCGGCTTTATGGGGGCTAGGGGGGGTTATTTAAATAATTGACTATGTGTTCCTATTCTGGTGAATACAACTTCATCTTCAGAATCTAAATATATAACTAACATATCACCTCCTAAATGGAATTCTCTATAATCTTGATATTCTCCACTTAATGCATGGTCTCTTGATTCCGGTGGTAATGATTCTTCACGTTGAATACAACTAGAATAGTGAATAAATTTTGAAAATTCTCCTTCAGTTAATTTAGTTTTATTCCAATCTTTAATAAATTGTTTATATCGTTTTAGGTTTTTCATGTACGTTTCAGATCTTCTAGTGAAAACTCCTCAACGCCTATACCTTTGCGAGCTTCTTCCATACTCTTTTTAGTTAGTTCATTCGGTATCTTAACTTCAAATGGAAGCCCTTGATTTATTTTTACTTGATATAAAAATAAGTTGAATGCCTCGCCCATTGTTAAACCAAGTTGTTTAAAAATACGTTGGGCTTCTTTCTTGGCCTTCTTATCCAGTTTTACACTAGTAGTTTCTTTTAACATAGTTGATGTCATCATTAATCCCATTATTAGTTGAATACTACTATAGTAGTATAGCGACGTAATATTAGCAAACTTAGGGGGAGTATTTTGTTAAATTAGGCACGATTAAAATTATTTGTTATATAACAAATAATGGGTTAATATATGTTATATAACAATCTGCAACAAGGGGCAATAAATGGGGATTACATTAAAAGATGTACAACGTGCTGTTAAGAAGCTAGAAAGAGCTAAGAAGAATGTTACAGTACGGGCAGTAAGAAAGGCGTTAGGGGATACTGGTGGACTTAATACCATTAATAAATATTTGAGGATTATTAATGGTAATGATACGGATTCGTTGTATAACAAAACAGTTACACTAAAGCAATATAAGGCATTAGAACAACGAGTTGATTTATTAGAAAAAATGTTACAAGAGACTATGACGACTATTGAAGCATTAAAAGTCAATAAAACGGATGTAAAGCCGATTACTGATGTGAATGATTTGGAGCAATTTTCTACCCTTGTTAAAAATGTGGTGAATAATATGGAAGGAGATCATGGCCCTAAAGTCTTTATTTATCATGCTTGGATAGAATCAAAACCTCTTCTTAAAAGGATGACCTTAACTAATTTTAAGCAATCTTTGCTTAAAGCACATCGTAAACGATTATTAACATTAGCTCGTGAGGATATGCCTAGCCGACATAGTGCAAAGAATATCAATCAGTCTAGAATTACTTACCTTAATTCAGAATACCATTATGTTCGGCAAGGAAGTTAAATCAGCTCTTGTAATAGCTTGTGTAGTCGATCTATGGGCATTGATTCAGACTCTAACCCAAATGATTGGCCATTAATCCCGTTGGTTTTTTTGAGCCATTTTTTTGTTTTGGTTTTTTGTCTTTTTGATAGTGGGAACTGGAACACAGCAATTTCTTTATCTGTATAGCGTTCGGGGTTGATGATGGTTGTTAATGTTGAGTTTTTTAACCCCATTGCTTTAAGTTGATTTTGAAATGCTTTGGCAATGATCGCTCCTGCTGGGTCATAGTCAACAATACCAATGAGTTTTATGGATTGATCTTTGCTTATTACTTGTTTAATGTGGGTGGCAGTGTATTCACTGGTTAGCACACTTGGCGCACCGCCTAGCGTGAGTATGGTTGTGCCAAATTCCTCGTAAATTTCTTTTAGAAAGCGAATCCATCCATTTTTTTCGGCAAAGACGATAATTTCTGGATGTTTGTTTCCAATTCGGCGGTTCTCCCAGTTTTCATCTGTAAAATCAAAATCAGCATAACGGAATAGGTGCAAGTCCATAACCATACGAGTAAATGCTTTGAGCATGGTTTTATAGGGCTTTGTAAGGACTTGATCATCGTCAGGTATATGAGATAAAACGGGCTTTACCCATAGATACCAAAATGTTCTGATATTTCCTTTTATGGGCTTCTCTGTCCCTTCTTGGATACGTTCGTAGGCTTGCCATATGATATTTTTTATGAGTCCCGTTAACATGATTCTACCGCTACTTTTTGCTGAAAAATATTGGGCGAGTTGTTCACGGTTCATTTGCCTAATATCTTGATCAAAGTGGTATATTTTTTCTTTTTTCAAGATGGCTTTTTGTTCTGAGTTTGTCAT
>WGBH01000053.1 GCA_015494435.1 Thiotrichaceae bacterium
AACTAAAGGGAGTCAAACCAAACCTAGAGGAATTCATACCATGAAAAATACAACAACTATCAGCATTGATCTAGCAAAAGATGTTTTTCAAGTCGCTGTCTTTAACAAGCACGGGAAATTAATAAGCAATCAGGCAATGAAAAGTAAAAGAATGGTATAGCTGATTAGCAAGCACCCTGAAGCTAACATTTTAATGGAGGCTTGTGGGTCATCCCATTATTGGGGCAGACGATTTATCAAAGAAGGGCATGCTGTTTACCTCGTCCCTGCACATGTCGCAGCGAAGCACCGTACAGGTAATAAAAATGATGCTAATGATGCACTTGCTATCTATGAAGCCTCTAAAAGATCAAATATTTACTTTGTTTCAGTCCATACACTTGAACAACAAGATTTATCGACTCAACATACGCTAAGACAAGGGTTTATCAAACAACGAACACAGGTAGCCAATCGTATACGCGGGTTTGCCAGAGAATATGGTGTTAATTTTCCTGTAGGAATAAAACATCTCTACCACTGTGTGCCTGATGCCCTCGAAGATGCAGACAATGAGTTAACCGTTGTTGCTAGACGCATACTAAGAACATTGCTGGATCAACTGATTCAGTTACGGGATATCATTGAGGAAACAACCGAACTGCTAGAAGCTTATACAAAAACAATTCCTAGCTGTAAAGAACTACAGAAAATGCCAGGAATAGGTTGGTTAGGAGCAGGTGCTTATTATTCACGGGTTGGCAATGGTTCAGCCTATCGTCGAGGTCGAGATGTGAGCGCCAGTATAGGTATCGTCCCTATGCATAGTGGCTCAGGCGGGAAAAACAAATTGGGAAGTATCTCTAAACGGGGAGATCGATATTTACGTTACCTACTGGTACATGGTGCACGATCTGCTATTTATCATGTGGGTGACAAAACAGATGGCTTGAGTTGCTGGATTAGAAAGCAACTCAAACATAACAGCGTTAACAAAACGGCAGTTGCCTTAGCCAATAAGCTAAGCAGAATGGCATGGGCTATTCTGAATAGTGGCGGTCAATACCAAGTTCCTATCGCACAGGAGGCTTGAATTGATGACAAACAAAGTACTGCTGTAAGCCAAGTAGTAGCAACAAGAGTAATGGAAAAGTATTGAGAATAGATACGCCAGATGAAACCTGATGGGAACGATAGTCGTTAAAGACTTTTACCTCGATAAGGAGTCTGGAGATGGTGAATGAAACCATTAAGGTCAGGAGTAGCTCTCCATAATAAAGACCGAATATACGTGAACTAGCTATATTCTATATTTTTTTAAAATTTATGTTGCTTTACAATGAAGAGTCCATATACGTTCCCATTTCCATTTGGAAACGCACTGCCAGAAATTCCATTTCGACATCACGCGTTATGGAAATAGAATTTACAGACAGTATTCCCAAGCGGGAGTTTGGGAACGAAACAAAGAGGAGCAATCTTATGACAGAAGAAAAGCTAAACCGCGTTATATACAGTGTGATGATAATAGGTTTAATCATGGTTGTAACTGGGGTTGGCTTAGCAACCTTCACTAAAGTAGCTTCTGGTGGTGGATTTATGTTACTTGCTTTGTTGATTGCAGTTGGTCTGCTATTACTAGCACCTTCAAAAATGTATTTAACCTTTCAGATGATGAGAAAAAATGATGAGAAATTAAAAAGAGAAAATAAAAAAAACTAATATATTAAGCCACGCTATTCTCTTAATATTCTGTAAAAAATACCTATAGACATTCACTTATTAAATTTTCGCACTCTTCACACTCCGCTCAAGGAGCTGCAGCCTAAACGAAATCGAAGGGTGCAATTATTTATGTGAAAAACCATATCATTTAGTAGCTATATACCAACAAACTGTCTACTTTTAATAAAAATGTTGCTAATTTAAGCTATACTTTTCTACTAATTACAACAACATTAATGGCGGAAACTCCCTGTGACGACAACATCACACCTTGACTCTCACAATGCTTGTAAATCAATCATAAAAAAATTTAAAAAACATCGCTATAAGTATATGTTTTTTATTTTATTTTTCACACCATTCTTAGGCTTATTTTCAACTACATACGCAGATAATGAGCCACTTAAACCTTTAGAAGTGCCTAAAAATCTTGATACCTTAAAAGTGAAGCTGGGCGAACGTCTATTTCACGATGTTCGCTTGTCAAAAGATAATACGCTAGCTTGTGCGGGTTGTCATAATCTTGCATTAGGTGGCGCGGATGATAAAGCATTATCAATAGGGATAAATGGTGGCATTGGTAGCGTTAATTCACCAACCGTTTACAATAGTGGGCTGTTATTTAGACAGTTTTGGGATGGACGCGCAGAAACTCTGGCCGAACAAGTTGATGGTCCTGTACAAGCAGAGGTTGAAATGGGGTCATTATGGCCAGAGGTGATTATTAAACTTTATAAGGACGCGACTTATCCTGCCCAATTCGCAATGGTCTATAAAGAAAAAAAAGGGGCTATTTCCCGTGCGCATATTAAAGATGCCATTGCCGAATTTGAGCGTTCATTAGTGACGATTAATTCACCTTTTGATCGCTACCTTAAAGGTGATCAAAAAGCGATTGATGCACAGGCAAAAGAAGGGTATCGCTTATTTAAACACTATGGTTGTGCCTCCTGTCATCAAGGTGCCAATGTCGGCGGAAATATGTATCAGGTATTTGGTGTTGTTGGCTCTTATTTCAAAGAACAAGGAAAAATTACAACAGCCGATAAGGGGCGTTTTAATGTCACGGGTAACCCGCAAGATATGCATCGTTTTAAAGTCCCCTCATTACGCATGGCAGCTCTAACCGCCCCTTATTTACATAACGGAAAAGCAAAAACATTAAGGGATGCAGTTGATATCATGTTTAAATATCAACTTGGACGTGAAGCTCCTGACAAAGACAAAGAAGCAATAGTACATTTTATTAAAACACTAGTTGGAGAACACCCAGCTCTAAAAAAGAGGGTTAAATAATGCCATTACAAAAAGGATTTAGTTTTGCAATAACATTGGCACTACTTCTTAGTTTGTTATCAATGACAATCATTGGTATTTCCTATTATTTTATTAATAAAAACAATAATCCTACTTTTGACAAAAATATAGTGATATTAAATACATTACAACAATTAGATACTGAATGGAGTGAAAATATTTTAAAGACACATAGTTATAGCTTACAAGATTTTGATCAACTAGCACACGATATGGCTAAAATACGTCAAGCTTTAAATACCCTTGAGCAACAGGGAATGTCGAATGAAAAAGTAGTTGGAACAAAAACAGCCAAACAATATCAAATTTATAAACATTCCTTTGCAGCAAAAAATGAAGCGGTAGAACGTTATAAATCAGAACAGGCTATTTTGCGTAATTCAGTACGTTATCTACCTGAAGCGGGAGAAATAGCATATCAAGCTTTAAATTCACAACAGCAGTTAGATAATAAAAATACAAGCGCATTATTGATGATGTCGCAACTATTAACTAACCAATATTTAATCAATATACGCAACCTAGAAGCGGTTAAAAAACAACTGACTCAATTACAGATTCAAAGCAATGGTGCTCGTTATGATAATGAAATAAAAAATAAAATCCAAGATTATCTGACCCATGCTAACTTGATTGTTGAATATAAACCCAAGGTTGACAAGATGTTGCATAGCGCCATGTCTATTGATATTGCAGAGGAATCTAATCAACTTGTAAATCAATACATGAATGCACAAGATATTCTACAACAAGGTATTAAAAAGTGGCAGAACATAATGTTAGTAGGTGTAGCAATGTTATTAGCATTATTATTATGGTTTTTACTTCATTTACGCAAAAGTGCCTCTAAAATATTACTCGCTAATAAAAAAAATAAAGCGATACAACAACAGTTATCACAGGCTGAAGAAAAAATAACAAAAGTAAATAAAAATATGCAACAAGCGGGGGCACAATCGGCTTCAGGACAACTTAGTCTGAATACCTTTAAACGTCTAAATACTAGTATGCCTGCATTAGCGAGGCATATTGCATTTTTAAAAAATGTAAAAACAAATAATTTCTCATCACAGTATAAAAATAAATTCAATTTATTAATTAATGATATGGATCAGTTATAC
>WGBH01000054.1 GCA_015494435.1 Thiotrichaceae bacterium
ATCTAATTTGCCTTGCATTTGATACAATAATGCAAAATTAGCTAGAGCAACCGATTTTGCCATTATCTCCTCAGATGAGGATTGCAAAACCCTACTATAAGCATTTTCAGCTAAACCAAATTGCTTTTTCTGCCGATATAAATGACCCAACCTATTCCATGCATTACTGTTTTGATCATCTAATTGAGTTGCTTTTTTATAAGCATACAAGGCAAGCTGTGATGATTTAAGTTGTTGTAAATTGCCAATATCAACCCAAATTTTTGCAATTTCACGTGATTTTTCTTCGTTCTCAACTGCTTCAATTAAATAATTTAACGACGCATCCAAATCTAATTTCTTTAAAAAAAACAACACTTTATCATTATTAGTTTCTTGTAGATGTTGCAAACTATTATTGATGCTTTGCAATAGATTGTTTTTTTGTTTTAAGGGTAAATTATCAGCAATAAATTGATTGACTAATCGGGTCGCTAACTCATTCACTGAATCTATATGAACTGTGCGAATAAAAGTATTTTCATCAGTTTTTGACTTAGGGAATGTTGTGATAATATCTTTTAGCACCCAAACAATCACAATCATAACGCTGATTAATGAAATAGCAAGCAATCTGCTTGACCAACTTATATTGGATTTTTTTATTGATAACATAATTACAGAGTATACTAAAGCACATCTCTATTAATTAGATATTCCTTCTAATAATACTAAAAAAACGAGTTTAAAAAAATGAATATTATTTAAGCAGGTTTTTCTTACTCTCTTTATAACGTATAACAACTCGCTTAGTCTTAACCGTTCTTTCTTTAGGTTCTACAAAATCTGATTGCCAATTATCAGACGTTTTCTTTTGTATTGAACGACCTAGTAAATTACGTCTACGTTGCCCTCCCCCCTCTAAACGATTATGGAGTCCTTTGCGGACACGTTTTTTATTCTTAGTTTTATTATTTTGTGGCTTATTACGCTTACTCTTACTTGTTATCGTTTTTTTATTTTTAATCTGTTTTTTCTGCCCTAGCGGTTTTTGTGAAACAAAAGGATTTAGTGGCTCAAGACCAGGTACAACTTGCTGCTCCAATTCACTTCCCATTATCTTTTCTATATTTTTCAACGCATTATAATCTCGCCCATCGGCCAAAATAATAGCAGATTCATCACGTTGAATTTCATATTTTTTCAGTCTTTCCTCATATTTATTGATCTTATAAGGCAACTCAAAATGTAATAAATGTTGCGCCTGATCCTTAGGAATATTCACTCTACATTGATCACTAATTAACAGTATTGCATTATCAGAGGATTTTATTTCCTCTGCCGATAATTTTCTTGCCAAATCCGCCGCATGCCCATGATTAGCCAAATTATCTAATAATTTTTCTGCAGATTTAAAAGTTGAGGTATGAATAACTGTCGGCTCTCCTGAAAACTCATCCAATAAATGATCCATAAGCGCAATTTTATGTGTATAATCATCCGCCACATGGACTATATGCGGAAGATTCGGTAATTCAATTTTATGCTGTCGTTTATTGACTCCCTTTTTCTTCAGTATTTTTTTCTTTGGATTACGTTTCTGTATTTTATTTTTCTTCTTTTCTCGTATCCCAGTTTTTTCCTCTTCCGCAACTTTTATCTCTTCTGCATTAGGAAATAAAGCACGCACATAAGGTGTTACCTCCTTATCATCACGAATAAAAGCAATAGTTGGGCAATCATCACCGGTTTGTGACAAGATTTTATTCAATAAATCCTGCATATTTTTATAATAAATTGTTGTTAGATCATCAACAATTAGCATTTCCAACTTAGAAAAATCTGCCTTATTATTATCAATGAGATCATTCAATCGTCCAGGTGTTGCTATCATCAAATCAAGCGGACGACGCATTAAACGCATTTGCGGTTGGTAAGGTCTACCACTCACCACAAAACCAAAACGCATATTATGAGCAAGACGTTTAAGGGTGTAATTAATTTGACTGACACGATCACGTCTTGATGTCAGTATCAAAATCCGCGCTCCCCTCTTTTCCTCAACAGGATGAGCGAGAATATAATTAATTGCAGGAATTAAAAACGCTCCTGTTTTCCCAGCAGCAGTTTGACTCCAAATAAGCACATCTTTTCTCTTAGCTATCAAAGGAATGAGTTGTGACTGCAATTCAGTTGGAGACTGATAGCCTGCTTCTGCAATAGATGCAACAAAGTCTTGTTGCAGATTTAAATCTAAAAATGACAAGTATAAGTTCCCTCGGTCTCGCATTAACAATGATGACGAGTCATGGGTTATGAAAATGGCTTGTTTAAGAAAAAGCTTTCCGGTTGTATCAGGGTTTACACCAAGCTTACAGATAGTCCAAGATGCCTATAACCCCAAGTTATATTATTTTTAACATCTCTGCACCCTAATAGATGCGAGCTAAATAAAGCGATCATTAGCGATCAGCCAGCCTACGCGGAAATTTATAGCATTAATCTAGTTGAGTCAAGCTAAGCCTAGATATATGACTGAATTTTACCCTTATTATTTTATATTAAATTTCAACTAATAGTATTAACATTATGATTAACTTCCATTTTTATCTAAAAAAAGCAAAGTAAATTAATCTAACAAATTTGACCATTTATTTTCTCATTTTTCACATTTTTTTAGCGATACTTATGTATTTTTGCTTCAAAAAATGAAAGAATAACAAGGTTGAAATGGTTTTCAACCGTAAGGTTTTACGGTGACTATCTCTACATCTAAATCTAAAATATAAAGGTAAATTTTATGAGTACACAAAAATCAACTAGACCTAAAGTTCCAGAAGGCAAAGCACGTTATCTAACAACTCGTCAGAATAAACCAACTGAAAAAGGGTTTATTGGCTACACAACAACTTGGGAAGCATTTCAGAAGGAAGTGAAGTATGAGACTCCTAAAAAGCCTTAAGTTATTGAATACTTAGTCATCCTTCATTTGACTAGTATTATTTAACAAACACTAGTTGCGCGAAATCAAGAGATTTTGCGCAACGAAAAAATCTACTTTTCCCCCAATATTAATTTAAACACTTACAAAAGGCAGTTTTTAAATTCTCGCTAAAACTGTTTGAGCATTTGCTTGTTGCTCTTTAGTAAGCCTTAGATATTTTTCTTCCTCAACATTAGCTAAAAATTCAACTAATAAATCAAAATTATCAAGAGCCTTCTTTGCTATATCGACATCTTTTGTCATTTCTGCTAATAAACATTGTGTCGTTGCTAAATTAGCTAAAATCATTACCCAGCCCACTGGATTTTTCTCTTGCGGTATTTCTTCAAGCGCACTTTTGTAACATATTAAAGATTCCAGCAAAATATTAGGATTTTGTTGTAACTTCCCAAGAACTTGTAATGAAACACCTAAATTATTTTGCGTAATAGCCCAATCTTTAGGCTTTTTTTCACGTTTTTGTACTCTCAATGCATTATTGAAAGTCGCAATAGACATTTGTAGAACGCGTTGATCTTTCTGCATTTCACCCAGTATCTGCAATACAGTGCCAAGATTATTAAAGGTGGTCGCCCAATAATCCTCCATTGTTTGACGTGTCCAGACACGCAATACACATTTATACGCTTCAACAGCTTCTTCTAAAAGTTGTATACCGTTTTTTTCTCGCATACCTAAAGTATGAAGTGCTGCCGCAAGATGATTTTGAGCAATCGCCCAACCTTGAGGGGTTGCTTTTTCATCCGCGTCCTCAATAGTCGCTCTGAAAACAGCAACTGATTCTTCTAACATCGGTATATCAGCAAGATCATAGCCTAGAGTAATAAAATGATGTCCTAGACTATCCAATGCGGATGCCCAGACAAGTGGCTCACTCTCATGATGAAGTTCCGACAAGGTATTTTCAAATTCTGCTAGTAGTTTTGCTGACATCCGTTATCCTCATTGCTTGCTTAGAATTTCATTAAGATCAGGACTATCGTCTGTCTTTCCACCGATAGCAATTTCCTCATCAGTTGCATCACGAATACTAAGAACTTCAAGCTTAAAAAGAATTTCTCTACCACAAAGAGGATTATTACCATCAACTGTCAATGTTTTGTCATCAAGACGAGTGACAATAAAGTTTTTAGCCTTGCCTTCCGCATTTTCCATGGTAATGGTCATACCCACTTCCCTGAATTCTTCAGGAACATTCTCAATATGATCAGTAAAAACTAAGGATTCATCTCTAGGACCATAAAGTTGATCGCAGTCAATCGGTAATATAATAAGATCACCCACTTCCTTACCATCTAATTCAGCAATAACCTCTGGAGCTAAAATACTATTTTCCGCACCATGAACATAACCAAGGGGAAATTCAACAGTATTAAGAATATCACCTGTTTTTTTGTCGATTACTTTATAATTTAGTTCAACAAACTTATTGTCTTCTATTATGTCTTTCATTATTAATTAAAAAATGGTTGCACCAAAAATTTTTACTTCTCCGTTTTCATAACCTAAAACAAGCCGTCCTAGCCATTCACCTGGTATTTTATTATTAGTTTGACGATAGAGAACTGTCACGTGTTCTCCACGCCGAATAATACCTAAGAAATCTCTGTTTTTATTTAAATTTTTAGTCAATTCACTTCTTGCAAATTGTTTCCCCATTTCCACTTCATTTGCCCCTCTTTTCATATCCAGAGAAAAATGACGAGTA